>NZ_JBGTYY010000012.1:0-56245 GCF_041807705.1 Mannheimia kashgarensis | reverse complement strand
CGAGCGGTTACGCCTGCTACAAACAGCTCTATGAGTTTATGTTGTTTGTACTGACTTAGACGACTTTTTCTCATAGGGTTATCTTAACCTAAATGGAAGTTTTAGTCGTTATCTAGGACAGCCCCCAATTTTTTGCAAATTAAAGGAAACAACGATGCTGAAATTTACAGGTGCAGGCTTAGGCTACCGCCGTGATTTGGCGGACGGATTTTTATCACTGACAGACCACAAAATTATTAACTTTATGGAAGTGTCGCCGGAGAACTGGCTGAAAATGGGTGGTCAGGCTCGTTATAACTTCGATAAAGCGGCTGAAAAAATCCCGGTGATTATTCACGGGTTATCTCTCTCACTCGGCGGCCAGGCTCCGTTGGATATGGAATTGCTGAAAGGGATTAAAACGATGCAACAGCAGTACAATTCGTTCTTCTTCTCAGACCATTTAAGCTACTGCGAATGCGAAGGTCATCTATACGACTTACTGCCAATGCCGTTTACCGATGAAGCGGTACATCACGTTGCAAATCGGATCAAACAGGTGCAAGATTATCTCGGTATGCAAATTTCGCTGGAAAATACCTCCTACTATCTGCATTCGCCAACCAGCACAATGAATGAAGTCGAGTTCTTAAATGCAATTGCCCAAGAAGCGGATTGCGGTATTCACCTCGATGTGAATAACATCTATGTTAATGGCGTAAATCACGGCTTGTTAGATCCGTTCGTATTCATCGATAAAGTAGATAAAAAACGGGTGAATTACATTCACATTGCCGGCCACGATGAAGATCACGGTGCGGCGGAAGAGGTGAAAATCACCGAAGGCGAATCCTTTAATATGGTGAAAGGCGAACTGCGTCATCTGCCGACTTTACTGGTTGATACACACGGTGAAGCGGTGCAAAAAACCGTGTGGGACTTGCTGGAATACACCTACGAACGCTTACCACATATTCCACCAACACTGCTTGAACGGGATTTTAACTTCCCTCCGTTCCAAGAGCTGATTGATGAAGTTCAGCACATTGCGAGCTTACAGCAAAAATATGCAAAAACGGGGCTACAAAATGCCGCTTAAATTGGTTGAAGAACATAAACCTTCACTCAAAGAGACCCAAGCGGAATTTGCCAACGCCATTCGCCACAACGATGTGAGCTTAATGAGCGGTAACATTTCGCCACAGCGATTAGGTGTCTATTCCCGTCTTGTGCGTAATAACACACTCGGTTTTATTGACCGCTGTTATGTGGAACTACCGCAACACATCAGCCGTGAAGAATGGACGGAAGTCAAAGAAAAATTTGTGCGGGAGGGCAAAGCTCACTCGCCGTTTTTCCAAGACATCGCCGGCGAATTTCTGCTGTTCTGCCGAGAAAATGGCTGTTTCGCCCCGCATCTGTTGGAGCTGATGGACTTTGAAAATGCTCAACTGCTGGCGGAAGTCTCAATGGCAACCGTGCCAAGTGAATTTGAGTGGGATAATGACACCGTAATGCAATTCTCTGGCACAGCCGAACTGCGTCAATATGCTACTAATTTTTTGCGTAGCGATTTCAAGCAGTTTGAAGAGGGCGAGACCAATGTGTTAGTCTGGCGGGACGCAGAGTTTGGGATTTACTACAACACGCTGGAAGAGCTGGATTTCTTCTTACTCAGCTCCTTGCAAGAGGGCGAAAATTCCCTCAATGGCTTGTTCGCCGAACTCAGTGAATTTCTCGACCAAAACCCCAGTTTGAAAGCCGTCTTGCGTCAGATTTGGGAAAAATGGGTGAATGCGGAAGTGATTTATCCAATCTCCCATTCAGAAGGCGAATTTGAAGATTAAGATGAGTGGATTTCCCTCTTTAAGAAAAGCGAGTTTAAGTTCTAAATAAATGAATAATGTTCGTGTGTAGGGGCGGGTCCAGTGCCCGCCCGTAAATTAATATCGTTTGTGGGTACTATATCTGTCCCTACTGGTATGATAGAACTTGACATCTTGCTTTACTAAAAGGGGAAGTTTTTTATACCTTATGATTACAAGCGGTTAATTTCCCCAAAATTTTTACAAAAGGACAACAATGACCGAACCCGTTTTACGGCAAATCCCACCGCAACAGTTGGAAGAAATTCGTCTGCAAATGGTGAAATTTGCCTTTTTACATTTAAAGCAAAGCGATCTCGCCGAAGATGTGGTGCAGGAAGCCTTTGTCAATGCGTATAAATATGCCGAAAGTTTTAAGGGCGACAGTGCATTAAAAACTTGGCTGTTTGCGATTTTGAAAAACAAGATTGTTGATCTACTGAAAGCCAAAGGCAAAATGGTGGCAGTTTCCGAACTGGTTGAGCAAGAAGAACAAGATCTCAGTGAAAAACTATTCCACGAGAACGGTATATGGGATCGTGATGCTTACGAATCTTCCGAATGGAAAAACACCGACAGTCAAGCCTATTCCGAGCAGTTCTGGCAAGTGTTCGACCTCTGTTTAAACCACCTGCCACCGAGCCAAGCCCGTGTATTTATGATGCGAACCCATTTGGAGATGGAGACAGAAGGGATCTGTCGAGAGTGCGAGATTTCCAGTGCCAACCTACATACCCTGCTCTATCGGGCGAGGTTACAACTGCAAGTCTGCTTAACGCAAAAATGGTTTGGAGAAAAATAAGATGTTAAATTGTAAGAAACATACCGAATTGATTTCGCTCTCTTGCGAACAAAAATTGACTTTTAAACAGCAATTACAGCTCAAAATTCATTTAATGATGTGTACTTGCTGTCGGGGATTTCAGAAGAATTGTCAAACGCTTGAAAAGATGATGAAAGAGTTTAAATAATATTGTGCGGTCAGAACTTAGCAAAGTTTGACCGCACTTTTTTATTTATTCTAAGATAGTTCCTTTACGGAAAGATGCTGAACTTTTCAAGGCTTTCATTAAAATGTAATAGCTTAAACCAGAAGGAATTAGACTTACATACCAAGAAAGATCAACTACGATTAATGAGCAAAGTGATCCGATTGCAATCGCAATTACCGCTGCCCAGTTGATACCTTTGAAAATCCCCTCTTTGTTATATAAATCATTCACGTTTAAGGTGCGTTTTCTTAAGATGTAGTAATCCACCACCATTACCGCAAAAATTGGGCCTAAGAACGCAGAGTAAATTTTTATGAAGAGTGATAATCCATCTGCTGATTCTGCTGTTACCAATTTCCAAGGCATTACACACATAGAAAGAATACCAACTAAAATTGTTGCGTGCGACCATTTCATTTTAAAGGCGTCCATTAAAATATATGATGGAGGAACAATATTATTCAACACATTTGTGGTTACCTGTGCGAAAGCGATGAATAATAAAGTGATGACGGTTAAGAATTTATTATCCATTGCGGTGGCAAATACTTCAATTGGGTCGCTATTACCTGTGGCTGCGGTAACTAATAAGCCGATTAAGCCCATAAATAGGGTCACAGGGAGAATCGATAGCACATAAATTACCCCTGTTGTGGTTGAGCTTGTGCCTTTTTTAACGTGACGTGAATAGTCTGAGGCATTTAATATCATTGTTGAATAAATACCCAAGAAAGCCGTCGTTGCCGCCCATAATGGCATTCCCCAAGAGCCCTCAATATTGGCAAAACGGTCGCCAATTTCAACTGAGAATTTGGTATTTACCACATATAGCATATAGGCAAGAATACCGATTAGGAACACGACCGAAACATTTTCTAGCCATTTAATCCCTTTAAAGCCATTAATAGATAGACCTACTTGTAATAAGGTGAATAGCACATAAATAACAGGTAAGTTATCAAAACCAAATAGCAGCTTTAAGCACATATTGATTGCACCTGCACCCACCCAGCTTTGGAAACCAAACCAAACGATTGCGGGAACGCCACGCAAAATCCCCGGAATTTTTACCCCAGTTACACCAAAAGAGCTACGCAGTTGAATCGGGAACGGAATACCATATTTATGACCGCCATTCCCAATCAGCACTAAGCCAATAACAATCACAATACAACCTATCGCCATCGCCAGAATAGCTTGGCTTACGGTCAAAGCCCCAATCAGACTTGCTCCCATTGAGAATGTACCGATAGACACACAACCGCCCAAGAAGCTTGCCCAATAGGAGAAGTTATCCATAATACGCTCTTGGGTTGGCTGAAGATCGACATTGACCTCTTTTGCCAGCTCAGGGCTGAGTTCTTTGTTATCCAACATAATTATGCTCCTTCTGTTTTACGAATGAATTTACCAAAACCTTTGCTATCGGTGAGCCTGCCATCTTGGGCGATCACTTTTCCTCTTACAATGGTATAAACAGGTAAACCTTTTCCTTTTTTGCCGATATACGCCGAGATTTTATTTACATATTGCAAATCTTCTGCTTTGATTTCCCACTCTTTGTTTGGATCGATAATGGTAAAATCTGCATCAAAACCCACTTGGATATCGCCTTTTTGACCGTAAATTCCGAATGCTTTAGCTGGCAGTTTCGCCATTGCATTAGCAAGCACGGTTGGCGATACACCACGTTCTACACAGCCTTCATAGAACGCCACTTGTACGCAGCTTTGAATGCCACTAATTCCGCCCCACACATCAAACACATTTTCAATTTTTTGACCTAAAATTTCATTGTACTTTTCATCGTAAGAACAAGGAGAATGGTCGCTGCCAATACCGCTGAATGTGCCATCAACCACATAATCCCATAAACGATCGACATCTGCTTTGCTCCGAAGTGGTGGAGCACATTTGAATAACGCACCTTTTTCAATCACATCATCTTCACTAAAACAGAGATAGTGGGCACAGGTTTCTGCGGTAATATCGTAGCCTTCTTGTTGGGCTTCTTTGATTTTTTGAGCAACGTCTGGGTGGCTAACGTGGCAGATGTGAGCTTTACAGCCGGTGGCTTTCGCAATTTCGATAATATTAATAGTGGCAAGCATTTCTGCAATAAGTGGGCGGGAGTCAAGGAAAGCTCTCCAGTCTAATCGACCTTCATTTTTCATTCGTTGCTCTTGCCATTTGATGGTAGAAAAATCTTCACAATGGAAGCCAGCACGTCCGCCGAATTTTTGGATAATTTCCATTGCTTCAACGGTTTGACCATAGTTGAGCGAAGCATAATCAGGCGAAACAGGGCCAATAAAGGATTTTAACGCCACACAGCCTTTATCATTTAATTCACTTAAATGCTCAAAATTACTTGGCACTAAGCCGCCCCAAAAGCAGTAATCCACATAAGCATTTGGCGATACTTTCGCAATTTTGGCATCAAAAATTTTACCGTCTGTTAAAGCTGGCTCATTTTGCAATGGCATATCAATAATGGTGGTATAGCCACCTACTGCAGCGGCTGCTGTGCCGTGAGCATAATCTTCACGCCATTCATAACCCGGATCGTTTAAGTGAGCGTGGGTATCTATCGCCCCCGGAAAAATGAAGTTGCCTTTCACATCAATTACTTCCTTGGCTTCAGGAACAGTGCCGTCTTCCAAAATCGCGGCAATTTTTCCTGCTTTGACCGCAATATTGCCGTCAAATACGGCATCGGATAAAGCTATCTTCCCATTTTTAAGAACGAGATCGTACATAGTCGAATACTCCTTGTAGTTATGGTTTTAGTAAAATTCTAAGCTCGTTAAACAGGAACAAGCGGTCAATTTTTTATAAAATTTTGCAACTTGTTCCTGTTTCACAACATTATTCGTCTAATAGTTTTTCCACCAACTCTTGTTGCAATACGGCAGCTTTGGCGAAGTAGTGATACTCGGTAAACTCGACCGGCGTATGGCTTCTGCCCTCTTTGCTTGGTACGAAAATCATTACCGTTGGGATTTTTTGCCCGATTTCTAATGAATCGTGCCCTGCTCCACTCGGCAAGCGTTTATAGCTAAATTGATATGCTTTGGTTGATTCTTCTAAAATATCCAGCATTTTTTCAGAGAGCTTGACCGGTTGAATAATCAATTTTGTCTCTTTATCAAAGGTTGAACCAATTTTTGCGGTTTCTTCGGCTAATGCAGCATCAATTTTTTCAGCAATATCTTCAATATTTGCCATATTTAATGAGCGGATATCCACACTAAAGATCACTTTTTCTGCCACAATGTTAATACCCCCCGGTAGAACGCTCATATAACCAACCGTTGCTACTGTGCCATCATCTTTCTCTCTTGCCCAATCTGCAATTTTAGAGATAACTTTGGTGGCAACATCAACCGCATCTAAACGCATATCCATTGGGGTTGTGCCAGCGTGATCCGCTCGCCCGTGAACGGTAAACATATGGCGGTGTAAGCCTACAATACCTGTTACTAAACCAATTTCAAGACCGTGATTTTCTAACACAGGGCCTTGCTCAATATGGGTTTCAATAAAATGACCGATTGAGCCCTCTTCCCATTTCGCATTTTGCACTTTTTCTGGATCTAAGCCGTAGTTACGCATTGCCTCGTAAATTGAGATGCCATCTTTATCTAAGAATTTTTTGCAATAATCCGCATCACGAAGCCCGAGCATTGCCCCCGAGCCGAAATACCCTGTGCCAAAACGCATACCTTCTTCATCATTAAAGCCTGCAACTACAAAGTTACGTTTAAATTTTTTACCGCTGTCTTTTAATAAACGAGCCGTTTCAAGTGCCGTAATTACACCTGCAATACCATCATAATCGCCACCGTGAAGTACACTATCATAGTGAGAGCCTGACATCACACAGGGTAAATCAGGTTGCTCCCCTTCTAATACCCCAAAAATATTGCCGGCTTCATCTTCTCTTACACGAAGCCCGGCTTCCACCATTAAATCTCTTAAATAATTGACCGCATTTCTTGCCTCAGGTGTAAAGGGTAAACGGGTACAACCATTACCCGGTGTAGCGGTAAATTGTTTTAATGTTTCTAAATTTTGCGTAATACGTTCTGTAATTTTTTCCATTTTATATTCCTTTTTTGATAGGCGAATAACAATTCGCGCTACGTTATTTTTTTCGATTGAGGATAAAAACATCAATAGGCGAATAAACCATCGCTGCCACCATTACTACAAATCCGATATGGATAAAGGTGTTATTAGCTTGGTCAATACCTAACATAATTAAGAAAAATGCCAATAGCGTTGCAATAAAAGCTAAGGTCATTTTGCCTGCTTTGGTTTTTAAAAATGAGTTTGCCATTTTTTATCCTCTCCTAAAGTGAAGCAAAATAGGCTACAACACCAATTAATAAAGTTGGTAGTAAGGTGATCCAGATGATCGTTTTCATTACATCGCCTTCTTTACCTAAAATATTCGCCGTTGTTGTTCCTAAAATAATTTTACTTGGGCTAATCGCACTCCCGATTGCGCCACCTGTGGTTTGAGCCCCCAAAATTGCCGCTGAATTTGCATTAAGTAATTTTGCTGTTGTCATTTGGAAATCACCAAATAAGATGTTTGAGCTCATATTACTGCCTGTCATAAATGTACCTAAGAAGCCTATAAATGGCGATAAAATCACATAAGATTTGCCTAATACGCTCGCCATTCCTTGAGCTAACACCGCCGTTTGCCCTGTTCCGCCCATAATTTTAGACATAATCACTAAGCCTACTACCGCAATGCCTGATGGCATTGTCATCGAGATAGATTTTGCAAAAATTGCTCTTGTTCCTGCTTTGGCTATCCAGCCCTTACGTTGGTAATAAATCAAGCCAATAATCGATGATACAAATAAGAATATACTTGCGTGAGTGAAAATAGCAATTGGTGAGTAAGATTCGTACGCCTTATTCACAAAACCATAACCTGTTACTGTTTCAGGGAATGCAAAGCCAAATTTAAATTGTGATAAGAACTGATTCACTGGCGTAATAACAAGAATTGCCAATGTCATTACTGATAGCACAATATACGGAATAAAGGCTTGCAGTAAATTCATATTTGGCAAGGATTCTTCATTTTCAGTGGTTTTGGTTCTATCCATAATTGGGCTATCTTCCACACGCCAGACTTCTTTATACATACTCATTTTGCTGATAAGCACAATCGCTAAAATCGACAAACACGCAGGAATAAAGGCAGAAATTGTGGTATTCACTTGGCTAAGTAACAATTCGCCACCACCTTGAATAGTGGCAATAATTAAGGTGGCTACTAAGCCTTTTTTCAGCGCTTTGCCTCTACCATAGAACCACGCAATGGCTAAGCCTGTTACTACAATCCAGAACCATAAAAAGGCAGCAGACCAAAGTGCGGTGAGGAAATAATCATCACTGCCAACTTCTAAACCTGCTGAAACGGCTAATGCGTCCCACGCTGCCGCTAAAGTACCGAAAGTATTACCCCAAGCCTGACCGAACAATGGCAATACTACCGCCCATAATGGACGAACACCAATCCCAATTAATAGTGGAGCACCCACCGCAACAGGCACACCAAAACCTGTGATACCTTGTAGGAAACTTTCAAAAATCCAGCCCATTGTCATCACAAGCAAGAGTTCATTTGGGAACAATTTACTCATTCCAGCACGAATGACTAAAAAAGCTTTTGCCCCATCGCTGACTTGGTACATCAGCACAGCCGTCCAGACGATCAAGAGAATCACTAATGCATTCCAAATGCCTTTTGCTGATTCAATAGCGATTAATGGAATATCCGCTTGATAAAGAAATAACCCCGTAAAAATGGTAATAAGCAAGCCAACAGGAGCAGCTTCTGTTGCTCCCCATTGGAATTTAACCATTAAAATAACCAATGTAATAATCGGCAATAACGCCATAAACCACATAAAAAAATTCACTGGAATATCCATTTTGTTTAAAACAACCTAATTACAAAAAAATTGAAAAAAATTACCGCTTGTTAATTGGAAATAGCACAAATTGCCGTAACAGGTAACAGTACCGTATCTGCAACTAAACTAAAAGGCATATCAACTATACCTAATGCAGTAAGAGCTGGACCATCTGGGCCAGGTTCAGACATCAGTTCAGCATTCGCTCTCACGCCTGAATAAGGGAAGCAATCTCCTACGCCGAATGATAAAAGTGTTCCACAGCCTGATAGAGAAGTCGCTAATAATGTGATTACCGCTAATTTTGTTAATTTCATAGTTGAACTCCAATGTTCTTATGTTTAAACAAGCTAATTGCAAAAAAAATGAAGAAAAATGACCGCTTGTCATTATATTTTGTAGGGGGCTAATTGCAATTAACCCCTACAAATTCATTCAAATTTACGAATAAATCACCGTACCTGTTTCGCCTGCAATACCTTCTGCCGCTTTATCTAACAATGTGATTAATGCTCTACGCCCTTCGCCACTTTCTGCGAATTTCAATGCAGCTTCCACCTTCGGCAGCATTGAGCCTTTCGCAAATTGTTCTTCTGCAATATATTGACGAGCCTGTTCCGTGCTTAAATCAGAAAGCCACTCTTGGTTTGGTTTACCCCAATTGATAGCCACTTTTTCCACAGCAGTTAAGATAACTAAATAGTCGGCATTAAGTTTTTCAGCCAATAGCGAGCTGGCGTTGTCTTTATCAATAACAGCATTTACACCCACTAATCGACCATTTTCATCAGCAACGACAGGAATACCGCCACCGCCACAAGTAATTACAATATGCCCTGCTTCCACTAATGTTTTAATAGTTTCCAGCTCACGGATACGTTTTGGTTTTGGCGAAGGCACCACAATACGATAGCCACGCCCAGCGTCTTCCATTGTGCGAATACCTTTTGCTTCTAGCTCGTCAGCTTCTTCTTTAGTTAAAAATCTGCCTATTGGTTTGTCTGGATTTTGGAATGCAGCATCTTTTGGATCAACCTCAATTTGCGACAAAATTGTACTGACTTTCTGCTCAATACCACGAGTAACCAATTCATACTTAATCGCATTTTGTAAATCAATGCCAATGTAACCTTGACTCATTGCAACACTGGTGGGTAATGGAATTTCATCGCCTGAACTCTTGGCGAAATCATCCATTGCTCGCTGGATCATCCCCACTTGCGGTCCATTACCGTGGGTAATCACAATATTTTTACCCTGTTGTAAGATATCCACAATCACTTTCGCTGTTTTTGCAACGGCTTCACGCTGCTCTACTAAATTATTGCCTAATGCATTACCGCCTAAGGCTAATACGATGGTTTGTTTTGACATTATTTCTCCTTTTTATCCCTACTACCCCATACGAGCCGTATGGGGTTCTATTATCCGAGCCACTTTGCGTCTCTAAAGTCCTGGAGGGACTTGGTTTATTAAACCTAGTACGGCTCGTGCTAGGTTAATACCAGATACTAGCCGTTAAACCCTAACTTTCTTGCATAGGCAAGCACAGCTTTTTCAAAACAAGCTAGTGGTGGGCGTACTGTGCCTGCACCTATTTGACCGAAACCAGCCACTTTGTGGGCAATACCTGTGTTGATTACAGGGGTAATGCCTTTTTCAACCACTAATCTTGCATCAATACCTAAGCAAGCCCCTTGGAAGTTCCAGTTCGGCACAATGTAGTTAGGGTTACGGTCGATACAAATTTCCATCATATCGTTACTGGTGCGAAGAGCATCTTCATAACCGCCAGCCCCCACAAAACGAGTTACCGCTGGTGCGGCGATCATAGCCAAACCACCCACACCTAAGGTTTCAGTAATGGCTGAGTCGCCAATATCCGGGCAAGCATCTTCGCCATCATAACCTGTGAAATATAAGCCTTGTGGTGTATTCACAGGGCCAACAAACCATTCATCGCCCATACCTGCAATACGAATACCAAAATGCACACCATTACGGCACATTGCGGTAACAATAGTCCCTTCAGTAATGGTTCTTGCACCGTCCATAATCGCTTTACTGGTTGCCATTATAATATTAAGGAAGAATTGGTCGGTATCCGCTAAGAATTTAATGACTTCATATTTATCATTTTCCGCTAAATCGCTCATTGCCGTAATGCGTGGAGCAACTTCTTTGAAGAATGACATTGAAGCCGCAATATTACGTTGATGGAATTCATCACCCATAGCAATTGCTTTTGCCACTAATGGATTAACCGCTAAGCCATTTTCCATTGAGCGGATTGCTTTACCAAGCGCTGGGCCTAGCACATCACGCATCCACTCTAAACGTTTAACCACCTCATCAGAATAAGCACCGAAACGCAATACCTTACCGATACCTTCGTTCATCGTACAGTAAGCAAAGTTACCGTCAGTTGCGTTCTCAACCATCCAAACAGGCATATTGGCGGTAGTAATACCGCCCATCGGGCCTACTGCATTAACGTGGTGGCACGGCATAAATTTAATTTCGCCACTTTCTAATAAGGCACGAGCTGAGGCTTCATCTGTTGCCCATTTTTCAAATAGTACCGCCCCAACGCAAGAACCTTGTACTGTGTTTGGCATATCTTTATATTGAATTGGTGGGCCAGCGTGTAAGATCACTTTGCCTTCATTAAGTTCTTTGATAACCGTTTTCGCTAATACGTTATCACGAATAATTGGTGCTGCAGCTACCACTTTTGCAATTACTTTACGGTTCGCTTCATCAATATCAACTGCTTCATATTCATTTAAGAAATTTAATGCTTTGATAAGTTGAATGTTACCGCCTGCCGGTGGTTGCCAGTTAAATTGCACCACTTGGCAGCCAAATTGTTCTGCCACATCTGCAAAACTCTTTAAGCCAATGTTGATGATCTTTGGTTTTTCTGACAATAAACGTAATAGCTGTTCAGAAGCAGGACGATTTTCACCTTGTACCACAGTTTTTGGCTGAACTGGTTTGGTTGGTTCATCAAATTGTAAACCTAATAATGCTAGGGATTTTTCTACTGCAATTTTATTGGTTTCGCACACGTCCACACCAGCTTCAACTAATTTACGCACGGTTTCATCATAGCCTTGATAATCTTTGCGTGTGCCACAAACTGTGGCGACAAATGCCACATCACGGTTTTGCGCTTTGGCTTTTTGTTGAAGCTCAGCAATAGTTGGAATTAAGGCTGACGCCATATCTTCGTGCGAGCCATAACTTAATACGATGTCGAATAAAATAACGCCTGTGCTTTCATCATCTACGGCTTCACGCATTGATTCAATACGTTTAGCAGGATCGATCATTGGGTGCGGTTTGCCTTGTGTATAAACATCATCGCCTAAATCGACCACAATGTGTCCGTCTTGCTTAAACATAAAGCCGTCAGCTTTTGCACCGCTGCCTTCAATGTTTAACGCATCTTTTAGCAACATTGCCGCTTCGCCTGCAAGCGTACCACCTGAATAATAGGCTTTTAAAGTTTTACCACAAGCGGTCGAATTTACACTATTTTTTGCAAATGCAGGAATTGGCTCATTACGCACTAAGGCAACGGCTAAGCGAGCAGCTTCATCTAGCGTGTAAGCGTGATAGAAATTCTCTTCGTGGAACTCAGGTTTTTCGCCTAAGAATAGCGTAATCACAGGCTTGGTGTAGCGGCTTAAACGAGCAGAAATTTTTTCACGCACTGCTTTTGCAGGTGGTTTAGAGATCACGATCAGCACTTTTACTTTCTCATTTTGCTCCATCGCCTCGATAGTATCTAGCATTGTGATACCACCGATATCTTCATAGAGATCACGACCACCTGTGCCAATCGCATTTTCAACACCTTCGCCTAAACGATCAATGATAGTTGTCAGTTCTTGAATACCCGTACCAGATGCACCAATAATGCCGATTGAACCCGGTGTTACGCTATTTGTAAAGGCAACTGGAACACCTTGAATAATCCCCGTTCCGCAGTCTGGGCCCATTACCACTAAACCTTTGCTATGCGCTTTTTCTTTGAGGGCTTTTTCATCTTCAACGCTGACATTATCACTAAACATAAACACATTTAAGCCTTCATCTAACGCTCGATTTGCTTCTAGTGCAGCATAAGCCCCGGGAATAGAAATTACTGCTAAATTGGCATCAGGCAATGCAGCGGTTGCTTTACTCCAAGATTTTACGGCTTCTTTTCCTGCTTGAGCTGAAGCTGCTTGCGATTTCTGTTTTAAAAATTCTTCTACTTTTTCCATTACTACGTTGATCACGTCTTCTTGCTCAACGTCTGCAACCACCACCATATCATTAGCCGTTGCTTCTAATAATTCTGGGGTATCTAACCCACTTTGGGCGAAAATATCTTTATTCGCAGGCGTTGCCATCATCACAGATACTTTTTTTACGCCTTCAAGCCCTGAAATTGCATTAGTAAGTAGCATCAATACCACAGAATCGTGGTAACTACCCTTTTTTACGACAGTTTTTAACATCTTTTATCCTTCCTATCTACAATCCCATACAAGCCATATGGGGTTCTATTATCCTAGCCGCTCTGCGACTACATAAGCCCCAAAGGGGCTTGATTTATTTAACCTAGCACGGCTTGTGCTAGGCAACAAGATTAATCCGCAAAACGGTTTTTGTGATCGTAACGGTCAAAATGGATATCATCGCTGATTAAATATTCATAGACCTTATCTACAATTTCAATGCCACCATTTGCGTAATATTTATCACGACGCATTTCTGCACGCTGTCCCGGATAATATACTTTATCATTGCCTGCAGCAGGCTGCATTGCATTAAGCTCATCGATAGATTGAGCCATATTTTCACGGAATTGCTCTGCTCCGCAGAAACGTGCCGGGTCAATCACTATGTGCATTTGCCCCAAGCGTCGGCCTTCTGATAAATCGTGGTACATTGAAGAAACGTGTTTGCCGAATGGAACGCCTAATAAGATACCGGAGAAAATATCCACCATCATCATTAAGCCGTAACCTTTCGCCCCTGCAATCGGCACTAAGGCATTCACTTTGTTCGGATCGGTTACCGGATTACCTTCAACATCTACCGCCCAATCTGGAGGAATAGATTCACCACGAGAACGTTTATCCAAAATTTTCCCCCAAGCTTGAACGGTGGTTGCCATATCAAATACCACATTTCTGCCTTCATCAGCAGGAGCAGCAAAAGAAATCGGGTTTGTACCGTAATAAGGCTCAGAACCGCCATAAGGCACAGCCATTGGGTCTGATTGGCAGAATGAAATAGAGAGTAATCCTTCTTTCGCAGCCATTTCTGTGTAATAACCAATCGCCCCACTATGCGAAATGTTACGAATACCAACAATCGCAATACCTGATTTTTTCGCCATTTCAATCGCTTTTTCCATTGCGAAAGTTGCCGCTACATAACCGCAGCCGTTATCCCCTTCAAAAACCGCTGAAGCAGGGCCTGTCTCTTTCCACTCAAATTTAGGATCGTGCGTAATACCGCCTTTAAAAATACGTTCGCAGTAATATTCCATACGAACTGCACCGTGAGAGTGATAGCCACGTTCATCAGACCACGTCAGAATTTCAGCGGTAATATCTGCGTGTTGATCGTTTAAACCCGCTTTCATTAATTTTGCTTTCATCAAGCCTTTTAATTCATCTCTTGATAGTTTCATTGTTCATTCCTTAACGTTAAATTAAAGTTCTACATCACGGTTGCACTCTTTCGAGTAGATATACACGAAATCTTCATCACCTACTGCATAACAGGCTTGCGGGCAGTAGGAATCCATAAACACATAATCATCTTTCTTCACAGGAATCCACTCATCATCTAAACGATACATTCCTTTTCCTGAAAGGAATAGCATTCCATGTTCTTGGAAATGGGTTTCGATATAGCCGTGCGAAGCACCTGGTTTGAATAACAAGATGTGCATATTCATATCAAAACCAAAATCGGTGGCTGAAGGGAGTAAATCTTTGATGAGGCAGGTTTTCATACCCTCATATTCAATGTAGTCAATTTCATTCACATTGCCTACATAAGTGGTTGCTTGATGCCCTTCTAACGGGGTATAACGGCGACGATGAATATAAATTTTAGTTGATTGTTCAGACTTATTCACAAAACTCAACACTTGGTCGGCAGGCGAGAAAATATAACCGCCACTTTCAAGGGTAATTTCAGTATCGCCATTTTTAACCGTAAGCTCGCCACTTACCGAATAAACAAACACCTCAATACCATTACCGCCCAATTGTGTGCAACCACCATTTGGGTGAACGATTGCACTGTAATCGGCAAAAGATGCACCCAGTGCTGGGGACGATAAAATACTAATATCACAATTATGGTAATTTGGAATACTGTTTTTCACCAAGCCATCAGTTTCCAAAATCACAAAGTTATTCTTACGAATTACCGAACGTGTTTCCAGCAACCCTTTACGATAACCTGTTTGACCATTCAAATATCCCATAATATTCTCCTTCTTTATGTGAGTATGATAAGTTGAATTAATTTGTACTATAATTCATACAAAAATCGAGGTTCATTATGTTGCAAACAACACAAATCACACTAAATACTGTTAAAATTGAAGATATGCCTCTAACTATTGAGGCAACGCTCTATCAAGATGATAACATCGCACCTAAAGCCAATCTTATCTACCTACACGGCGGTGGCTTACTTTACGGCACAAAAGAGGATTTACCTCAACTGCATATTGAAACCTTTACCCAAGCCGGTTTGCAAATTTTTGCGATAAATTACCCGCTTGCACCACAGGCTCAGATTGAAAATATTGTTAGTTCGATACTTAACTCTATTCAGCAGCTACAAACTCAATCGAATTTTACAGAACTCCCCTATTTTCTATTCGGTCGCTCTGCTGGAGCTTATCTTGCATTATTAACGGCTGCTAAACTAAACCAACAAGCCGACATTAAAAAGCCACAAGGCGTTATTTCTTATTATGGTTATGGCTTTTTAACTGATAGTTGGTTTGATAGCCCAAGCCCACACTATTTAAAATTACCATTAGTCAGTGAAAGCACTTTTCAATCACTAATAGCAACTCCAAAGCAAGCAGCAGATTTAAATACCCACTTTAGTTGCTATATTTACGCTCGCCAAACAGGCAAGTGGAAATCGTTAATTTATCAAGGTAGAGATAAATTTTTCTACCTTGATTACAGCTTACGTTTGGCGGAATTAAACTTACCTGTATTCGCTGCCCACGCAACGAATGATCCTGATGTGCCGTTTGCCGAGTTTCAAGCATTATGCGAAAAATTTAATCCAACCAAATTTGTCATTTCAGCCGATCTTCACGATTTTGACCGAGATGAACAGTCTGAATATACGAAAGAATTGCTTCAAGCAACTATAGATTTTATCGAAACCACCTAGCACGAGCCGTGCTAGGCTCAATAAACTAAGCCCCTTCAGGGCTTTTAGAGAGCCACAACGTGGCTCAGATTATCTAGTCCCATACGGCTCTATGGGGTTATAAGCTTATTTCTCCAAAATCGTGCCTTTTCTGAAACGTGCACTTGATGCCATATATTTCATACCAAAGTAATAAACCAATCCTGTTGGGATTGTCGCTGTTAGGAATGAAATATCAGCATTAAATAAACCGATAACCGCACCAACAGAGATAGCTAAAATCGCAGCCCAGTTTACCCCTCTGCGATTGCCGTTTTCATCATAAAGTTCAGCAATATCTACTTTCTGTTTGCGTAAAATATAGTAATCCACCAATAACACCGCAAAGATCGGACCGAAGAATACCGTGTAAGTTAATACGAAAATATCTACGCCTTTTGATGAAGCATCTGAGGTAATTAACCAAGGGCAAGTCGCAATCGCTAATAAGCCGATAAGCACTACCGAAGTTTTGTGCTTGATTTTGAATGCATCCATTAGCGCATATGCAGGTGGTACAACGTTACTTGCAAGGTTTGTTGTCATCTGTGCAAATAAAATAAAGAGTAAGGTAATAACCACTAAGAATTTATTATCGGCTGCTTGTGCAAACGCATTAATTGGGTTTGCGATACCTGTTGCTGAGGAGATCATTAAACCGATAATCCCCATAAATACCGTTGTTGGCACCATCGCTAAGAAATAAACGACACCACGTTTAGTAGTTGAATAACCGGCTTTTAACTCACGCACATAGTCACCAACATTAAGCATTACTAATACGTTTACGCCAAAGAATGCTACAATCGCACTCACAAATGGTAAGCCCCAAGTACCTTCTTTATTAATAAGGTTTTCTTCAATACGCCCACCAAATTTAGTCATACATACATAGAACATATAGGTAAGAGAGGCAATAATCACCATCGCACCAATGTTCTCTAACCATTTTAAACCGTGGAAACCTGTAGTAGAAATCCAAATTTGTAGCGCTTGGAATAATAAGAAATAAAGCACTAAATTATCATAACCAAATAATAAAATAGAGATTTGGTTAATTGCAGAACCGCCTAACCAACTTTGCACACCATACCAAACAATAGCCGGCACACCACGCAGCATAGCAGGTAAAATACCGCCTTTTGTCCCGAATGCACTTTTTAATTGAACGGCATAAGGCACACCACTTTTATAGCTCATTTGATCGTTTAAGCATAAACAGACAATCAATAACAGCGAGCCTATCAGCATTGCCACGAATGCTTGAATGAGATTTAACCCCTTCTCTAATTGCCCTGAACCTAACGCAAATGTACCGATAGATACACAGCCACCCAGCCATAGGAAAAGGTAAGACAATAAATCCATAATCCGTTTATTTTCTGGAATGGGTTGTAAGTTGGTATTTTCAGACATTGTGTCTCTCCTGTAATAACATTGTTTTATTTTTATGATAATAAAAGAGCGGTCATTTTTTCAGATATTTTTGAAAAATTGACCGCACTTAAATTCTAGCGTTTGACTGGACGAATAAACTCTCCATAGCCTATCGCATCTTGTTTGTACATACCGTTTTCCGCAACTAAACGACCACGAATAAAGGTATGGGTTGCTGCACCTTTTCCTTCTAATCCATCAAAGCAAGTAACGTGTCCTTTGGTAAAGAGTTTTTCCTGTTCTACTTTCCACGGTTTTTCCGGATCAACAATCACAATATCCGCATCAAAACCGATTTCAAAAGCCCCTTTACGACCATATAAACCAAATAGTTTTGCTGGATTCACACCCATTACTTTGGCAATTAAACTTGGACTGAGTTTACGTTGATGCACGACCATATCAAACATCATCGGCAGGAAAAACTGAATACCATTTAAACCACCCCAAGCCTCCCAAATATCGTGAGTGTCATTATTTTTTTCTTCATCGGCTGCTGGAGAGTGATCGCTACCCACGCAAGAAAGCGTACCATCAATCACATAATCCCACAGTTTTTCCATATCCTCTTTTTTACGAAGCGGCGGCGTACATTTCGCAGGGCCACCTTTTTCAAACACAAAATCTTCGGTAAAACCTAAATAATGTGGGCAAGTTTCACCAGACACTGGCAAACCTTCGTAAATCGCATCTTTAACCAACTGAGCCACCATTGGGTGTGTAACGTGGCAAATATGCACTCGTCCACCTGTGGCACGGGACATATCAATGATATTTTTTGTTGCCACATACTCTACCCACACATCGTGAGCATCTAAAAATTCACGGATTTTTTCCTGATTTGTTAAGCCTATTTTCGCTTTTGCCTCTTTCACACGCTCTTTTACTTGACCATATTCTTCACAGTGAAAGCCCGATAAGGCATTAAACGGCTTTAAGATCTCTAACGCTTTGCGTACGTTCCCTAAATTAACAGTTGGAAATAAATCCCCATTTGGGCAGGTAAATCCTTTAAAAGCAGCTACGCCGCAAGCTTCAAGCTCAACAAGATCAGAGGAATTACTTTTAATGGAGTTCGGGCTATCATCATAATCCCCCACAATCCCGCCCCAGAGGGCAAAATCAATAAAGGAATGTTTACTAACATTGGCGTGTTTAAGTTTGAAAACGTCTTTGTTTATTAAGGAAGGATCATTATTAAGAGGCATATCAATTAAGGTTGTACAACCTGCTGCTACAGCTGCACGAGAGCCTGTTTCAAAATCTTCACGATAATCAAAACCCGGTTCATTTAAGTGAGCGTGGCAATCGATAATACCCGGATAAACCAAATGCCCCTTTGCATCAACCACTTCTTTCGCTTGGATTTCAATGTCCGGCGCTAAAAAACCGGCAAATTTACCCTCTTTTACCGCAATAGTGGCAGGATAAATTCTATCAGGTGTAACTAATTGACCGTTTTTAACGATTAAATCATACATAATAAACCTTCTTTTTATTGACTTTTAACGGTTTGAAAGGAAAATACAGAATATAAAATCGCATTTCAAATTGAACCAATACTTAATCAATAAAATAATAAAAAATCAACAGGTATTTTTTAAAATGAGCATAAATGAGCAAATAATAAACATTCCTATTTCAATAACAAGCCAATATGCCCATCAAAAAGTAGGCGAATCTCCTACGATTTCAATCCATTCCATTTATAACAAAACCATTAACCTATTGATTAATAATGAACTTTTCTCTCTACAACCAATTGTGAGCGAACTCTCCCCTATCAGCTTAATTACAAATTTCACACAAACACAATTTGAACATTTGAAATTAGAGCCACATCAAACCTATCAACTTCACTTAAATTATCAAAATTGTGCAATTTTTTGTACAAAATTGACCGCTTGTAACTCTCATTTACACCATAAATTCAATGTTTGTACTGAACTTACTCAACAAATATTACAGCATTCAGATAAAAAAGGATTAAATCTTCTGTTTCAAGCACAAAATGATGACCTAATACTATCTGCTTTTAAGCAATATTTATCCCAAGTTGAACATTTTTATGCAATAAATGATGAGGAAAATGCTTGCCATATTTTGACTAAATTGATTGGATTAGGCATAGGGCTTACCCCAAGTGGCGATGATTTTCTCTGTGGATTACTCGCTTCGTTTCAATATTTCAATGCAACACAAAGCTCTTTTTATAAAAAGCTCACACACAAAATAAAACAAAACTTAGCGAATACTAACGCCATTAGCAGCAGATTTTTAGACTGTGCATTACAACAACAATTTTCTACTCCGGTACTGACTTTCTTTAAAAATATGAATAAAAAAAATGTAGAAATAGGGCAACTGAGTAAACTATTTGAAAATATTGGGCATTCATCAGGAATGGATACACTCTTTGGGATTTATTATGGGAGTAATTTATTATTAGAAGGACTAACATAATTAATTACAAATTTTTTATAAAAATTAACCGCTTATCTATTATAATATAAATTATTTTAATTTTATAATATAAATTATTTTAATTTATAACAGTATGGAGATTCAAATTATGTCTATATACGAAGCTTATTGTATTCAACTTAATAGAGTTGTATCTATTACAGAAGCAAGAACTGAATTTTTAAATCTTTATCCCTGCAAAAGATTCCAGTTTTTATGTTCAACAGAGTCTTGTCGTATAAAAGGGGTTAAAATTACTGGGATAAACTATGATCATTTTCCAGATGAAATAAAACAATCGCCCCATTTCAAATATCTATCTAAAAATAATATTGCACACTCAGCAGATTGCCAATGGAATCAAACCAAAATTGAACCTATTGCAGGAGAAAGTGATGAAGAATATAATCTCAGAAAAGTGCGTAGTAAATTACACGATTTTATAGATGAATTTCAATTACCAGAAGATGATATTGGACTACAAAGCGAAGTAACGAATTCCTTATCAACAACATCTCAATCTAAGGTAAATAAAATAATTTCAAATCAACACAATCAGGCTAAACGAAGATATATAAAAACAAATCAATTAATAAGGTTAGTTGAAGCATATTTAGATGCCAAGAAGAATTTATCAGAAAAAGAATTTTTAAATCTACCGCTTAAGGTAGCTAATTCAAACATACGCTATCTATACCAATATTTTCGCAGAACAGAGAAAGCCATTCAAAGGAAGCAAAAATGTGTGTGTATTGCTGAAGTAGAATATACGGAAACAGATAAATGGCTATATTTTAAATTACAAAAACCTTTTAAAGAAAATGAAAACTCTCCTGAAATCCCTATTTATTTAGGTATTAAGAAAATAGATTTAGAAAACTACCACTATCGCAGAATACTTTATGCTCACATTGAAAGCAATAAATATAAGAATAAATATTTCAAAATCTATTTTATTCCACAAGAAAAAGATTTTAATATCAAAAAGATGAAAAATAAAGATGGAAAAGAAATTGAGCTATATTTTTTTGAAATAAACAACCTCAATTTATTCTGTTTATTTAACTATAACTACTTGAGAAAGAAAAAACAATCTGTTTTATAAAATTATAAGCAATTACTATACCAAGCAATCGGTTGATCTTCACCTAAAATATTAGATATTTCTCCTAAAGCAAAAGTAACCAATTAAATATTCCTTTAGAGTAACTCTTTAAAGATATTATAGCTATTAGGATTGCGGTAGCCTGGCTCTATACTTTTAACGCCTTTTGTAATCTTCCTTGATTTTGAGCTAATAAACTTTCCGCTTCAGGCTTATCTAAATTGCCTAAAATCATCATAATCGCTAATTTTGCGTTATTTTCGGCTAATTTTAGGGTATTTTCAGCCACATCTCTTTCACACTCTGTCGCTTGCATTACAATACGGATTGCACGAGCTTTTAACTTTTCATTGGTGGCTTGCACGTCCACCATTAAATTTTGGTAGCATTTGCCGATTAAAATCATTGAAGCGGTTGTCAGCATATTCAGCACAAGCTTTTGTGCCGTGCCTGATTTCATACGGCTTGAGCCTGTCAGCACTTCTGCCCCCACAACCGTATCAATCGCAATATCTGCAATTTGTGCCATTGCAGAGTTCGGGTTGCTAGCAATCGAAACTGTCGTTGCACCAAGTGAATTAGCATATTCCATCGCCCCTAGCACATAAGGCGTTCTGCCACTGGCTGCAATCCCGACTAATACATCTTTTTGCGAAAAATTGACCGCTTGTAAATCTAGTTTGCCTTGCTCTCGGTTATCTTCCGCCCCTTCAATCGGGAAACGTAACGCTCTTTCGCCACCTGCAATTAACCCTACCACCATTTCAGGTTTTACTCCATAAGTGGGTGGACATTCTGAAGCATCAAGCACACCTAAACGCCCACTTGTGCCAGCACCAACGTAAACTAAACGCCCTCCTTGCTGAAAGGCTTGCACAATTTTTTCGACTGCCTTAGCAATCTGCGGTAAACATTTTTCTACTGCAAGTGGCACTTGTTTATCTTCATTATTGATAATCTGCACAATTTCTAGTGCAGACAGGCTATCAATATTCTTCGAATGAGGATTACGCTGTTCGGTAATCATCTGCCCTAAGGCATTAAGTAAATTCTTCTCTGTCATTTTTCTTTATTCCGCTGGGTAAATCACCCCTAAACTTACCGCTTTTTTTGCTCCTGTAACACTTGGCATATTACTTGGTAAATTATTCATTCGCTGATGAGCAAGCCACGCAAATGCAGCCGCTTCCACATAATCAATATCTAAACCGAATTCTGTTGTGGTTGTAACGTTCCAGTTTGGCAGTAAATCAGCTAAGCGTTCCATTAAGAGCGGATTTCTTGCTCCACCGCCACATACTAATAGCAGGCAAGGCAATTCAGTTTGAAGTGTGATTAATTCATTGGCGATACTTTTTGCAGTAAATTCTGCAAGCGTACGCTGCACATTTTCAGGCTTGCAAGCGGTGAAATTTTCTAATTTTTTTGCAAGCCACGTTAAATTAAATAGCTCTCGACCAGTGCTTTTAGGCGGCGTTTTACTAAAAAACGGCTCATCAAGTAAGCTCTCTAACAAGGCTTCATTCACCTTACCACTTATCGCCCATTCGCCGTTTTTGTCGTATCGTTTGCCTTGATGTTGCTCGATCCAGCTATCCATAAGCGTATTGCCAGCCCCTACATCATAGCCAATGGCCGGCGAATTTGGCTTCAACACTGAAATATTGCTGATTCCGCCAATATTCAGCACCACCGTTAAACGATTAGGCTCGCTAAAAACAGCTTGGTGAAATGCCGGCACAAGCGGAGCCCCCTGCCCACTAACCGCCATATCTTTACGGCGGAAATCGCCAATGGTAGTAATGCCTGTTTTAGCAGCAACTAAATTCATATCACCAATTTGGGTGGTAAAGGGATAGACTGCATCTGGCGAATGCCAAACTGTCTGCCCGTGGCAACCAATGGCTTGAATATCTTCCACCTTTAGCTGATTTTTCACTAAAAACACATTAATGGTTTGTGCATAAAGCAAGCCTAAACGATGGTCTATCTCCCCTAGTTTTTGGAGATTGGTTTCGCCCGTTTTAAGCAACGCGGAAATATCCGCTCGTAACTCCTCCGGCATTGGGAAGAAATCACAAGTGGTCATTTTTGGCGGATTTTTTGCAAAATCCATTAAGGCGATATCAACACCATCAAGGCTCGTGCCGGACATCACTCCGATGTAGTAATTTGGGCTATATTTATTCATCACAAAAATCAAAATCTGCTCTTTGTTACTTTTCTTTGCTTTGCCAAAGAAAAGTAACCAAAAGAAAGGCAACCCGAACTTCACCGCTATCCTCGCTTAGTTTGAATTGGCTTAACGGCAAATTTACATTCGCTCCGCTCAGAGTAAATTTACCTACCAATTCAAACACACTCAGGCGGTTCAGACGGAAATAAAAACAGTGAAATCATTGACGTGCCATTCGTCGATTTTCTGGCACACTTTCAAAATTCGACCTGAACGGATTAATATCTAACCCGCCACGTCTGGTGTAGCGTGCATATATGGTTAATTTTTCAGGCTGGGCAAATTGCATTAAATCGCAGAAAATGCGTTCTACACATTGCTCGTGGAACTCGTTGTGCTCACGGAATGACACTAAGTAACGCAATAATTTTTCACGGTTTAATTTTTTACCTTTGTAGCGAATTTGCACACTGCCCCAGTCTGGTTGTGAAGTGATTAAGCAGTTAGATTTGAGCAAATGACTGACTAAGGTTTCTTCCACCATTTCATCTTCGGCTATACTCTCTAAATAGTGGGTTGAAAATGCGTAGCTGTCGATGTGAATATCTTGTTCATCGATGCAATCGCCCTCAAAATCCACAATCGGTTGTTGCGTGTAGTGCGACAATGTGTAAATTTTTACCAAAACTTGACCGCTTGCACAGGTGGCTAAATCTTTTTGGAGGGTCTTTTCCACCTCTTCAATAGAATCAAATTTAGTTTGGTTAAAACTGTTTAAATAGAGCTTGAAACTTTTGGACTCGATTAAATTTTCGCTATTGAAATCAATGGCAACATCAGCAATCGCCACTTGCGGTAAGCCGTTTTTGTTTAGCCACGAAAGTTCATAGCACGTCCACACATCAGCCCCTTGAGTAAACGGCTGAGATTGCGTAATCCCTAATCCATCACGATTCAATTTACGAGGAACAGGTTGTAAAAGTGAAGCGTCATATTCGCTTTTATATTCGGTTTTTTGCCCCAATTTTAGGGCATCAAGAGATTTATCGTTGTAGTTCATTTCAATTCTTATTTAATATATCTAACTAAATCCACAAGGCTGTCTAGTACTAAATCTGCTTTTGCTTCGCCTTCGGCTGTAACGGCCTTGCCAGTTCGCACCAATACTTTGGTTTTCACACCTGCCTTTTCGGCTGCCAGTAAGTCTTCTAATTTATCGCCTACCATATAGGATTGAGTAGAGTCGATATTCAGATCTTTAATTGCTTGCTCAAACATTCCCGCTTTCGGTTTGCGGCAATCGCAATCTTCACGATATTCGCCATTGCCCTCTGGGTGATGTGGGCAGTAGTAAATGCCATCAAGCACCACACCGTAATCTTCATCGAGCGACCAATCCATCCATTCAGTAAGTTGCATAAATTGATCTTCGCTGAAATAACCACGAGCAATGCCGGATTGATTGGTAACCAGCACAAGCAAATAGCCTTTATCTTGAAGCTGTTTTAACGCTTTGCCAACACCTTCGATGAACTGGAAATCATCAATTTTATGCACATAACCGTGATCGATATTAATTGTGCCATCACGATCAAGAAAAATTGCTTTTTTAGCCATCAATTTGATCCTTTAATAAAATCGACCACCATTTGATGATGTTCGCTTGTTTTGAATTTATCAAAAACCTGTTCGATCACACCTTGTTCATTCACTAAAAAACTGATGCGATGAATGCCTTCATAGGTTTTGCCCATAAATTTCTTCTCGCCCCATACACCGAAAGCCTCTGCAACTTGGTGGTCAGGGTCTGATAACAAGGTGAAATTAAGCTTTTTTTTCTCGACAAATTGAGCTAATTTTTTCGGTAAATCAGGGCTAATGCCAAGTACCACTACATTTAGCTCGTCTAGTTCTGATTTGCTATCACGCAGTCCGCACGCTTGTGTAGTACAGCCTGGAGTAAGAGCCTTGGGGTAGAAATAAACTAACACTTTTTTGCCCGCAAATTGGGAAAGTGAAACCGCTTCATCAGCCTGATTTTGAAGGGTAAATTGAGGGGCTTTCTCGCCTGCTTTTAAGATATTCATTTGTAATTTTTCCATAAAAAATAACCGCTTGTATTGTACTACAAGCAGTCAAATCTTAAAATTTTTTTGCAAATTATTCTAAAAATCCTTCCAGCAATTCATTTAAAAACAGCTTGCCGTGTTGGGTAATTTGCCAATGGGTTGAGGTTTCAGAAATATAATTTTGGTTTAGTGCCCAATCCATTGTTGAACGAACAATATTTCTATCTAGCCCTGTAAAGTATTCAAATTCTTGTTTTGGTGTGGCTTCAAGCAAGCGGAAACGGTTCATAAAGAATTCGAATGGACGGTCATCTAGCTCAATCAAATCTTGGCTGTAGCGATATTCGCCTCGCATATAGCCTTTCGGGTGCTTGGTTTTGCTAAAGCGATAAATTTCGCCTGTCGGATACGAAATTTTGCCGTGAGCCCCGCAACCAATCGCTAAATAATCACCAAACCGCCAGTAATTGAGGTTGTGTTTGCATTGGTAGCCTTTTTTCGCATAGGCGGAAGTTTCGTATTGCTCGTAACCTGCATTGGTGAGTAATTGATGTCCTTGCTCGAAAATATCCCATAATTCGTCATCATCGGGTAAGATTGGCTTGCGGTAATAGAACATCGTATTTGGCTCAATAGTGAGCTGATACCACGATAAATGCGGCGGATTAAGGGCTATCCCCTGTTCTAAATCACTTAACGCCTGTTTTACCGATTGATTAGGTAATCCGTGCATTAAGTCTATGTTAAAGCTGTTCAAACCAAATTTTGCAGAATTTTGGGCAAAAACGATCGCTTGTTTTGCCTCTTGGCTATCGTGAATACGCCCGAGCTTGAGCAGTTTTTCTGGCTCAAAACTTTGAACCCCCATTGAAATGCGGTTTACCCCACCTTGAACATAACCGATAAATCGCTCTGCTTCCGCCGTTCCCGGGTTAGCTTCCAACGTAATTTCAATATTCGGCTCAAAAGCAATTCGCTTTTCCACTTCTTTTAATAAATAAGCAATACCGTCTGCGGAAAAGAGGCTGGGTGTGCCGCCACCAATAAAGATAGAATGTAATTTACGTTCGCCGATTGCCGCTTTATAAGCAGTTAAATCTTGCGATAAATCTGCAAGGAGATGTTCGATATATTCTTGTTCAGGAATGAACCCTTTTTGAGCGTGGGAGTTGAAATCGCAGTAAGGACATTTTTGCACACACCAAGGAATATGGATATAAAGGCTTAGAGGAGGTAAAATGAGTTTCACGTTAAATATTTCGTTGTGTTTAAGAGGCGTAAATAATAACGAAAAGCAAATAAAGTGGGAAGTAGAGATTTTTTCGTGAGCTAGATCACAAATTCAAAAATTACCGCTTTACCACTTTGTTGTTAATGATATGATGATTTCGTTTCAAAAAATTAATATGTTTTGATAAATTCACTTCATATTAAAAACAAACTATCCAATATAGCGACCTTAAGGAGCTTACTATGACTAAACAATTTGAACACAACGAATCACGTCGTGGTTTTATGAAATTAATGGCTGGTGTGGGTGCAGGTTTTGCATTCAGCAGTACATTAGGCACATTTTCAGCACCGGCTGCAGCGGCAACAGCTCCAGCAAAAGGTTCTGTGATTGAAGCCGGTATTTCGTACTCTCTTTCCACAGGGTTCGATCCCTTGCGTACTACCGGAGCAACACCAATGGCGGCAAACCTGCATATTTTTGAAGCACTCGTGGACTTACACCCAGCCACACGTGAGCCATATTTAGGCTTAGCTGCGGCAATGCCTGAAAAAGTGGACGATACAACCTATCGCATTACTCTGCGTGATGGTGCAATCTTCCACGACGGTAAACCGGTTACAACCGCTGATGTGGTATTCTCTTTTGAGCGTGTATTAAACCCTGATAACAAATCATTATTCGCTGGTTTCGTACCATTTATCGACAGCGTAAAAGCAGTTGATGACAAAGTAGTTGAGTTCAAACTCAAATACCCGTTTGCCTTATTTGCTGAGCGTTTAATGATTGTGCGTATTGTGCCAAAACACGTTGTTGAAGCAGTCGGTGAAAGTGCCTTTGATGCAAACCCTGTAGGTTCTGGTCCATACAAATTTGTATCCGCAGTGAAAGATGACAAAATCGTATTTGAAGCATTTGAAGGCTACAACGGTATTTACCCGGCAAAAGCAGAGAAAATGGTTTGGGCATTATTATCAGATGATGCTGCGCGTGTAACAGCTCAAGAATCTAAACGTGTTCAAGCGATTGAATCTGTACCATATCTTGATATTCAACGCTTAAAATCGAAAAAACAATCTGTTGAGTCTGTTCAATCATTTGGCTTACTGTTCTTAATGTTTAACTGTGCTGAAGCTCCGTTTAATAATCCGAAAGTACGTCAAGCATTCCACTATGGCTTAGATACACAAAAAATGATCGATATCGTGTTCTTAGGTAATGCTCGTGCAGCAACATCTTACTTACAAGAAACTCACCCTGATTATGTGAAAGCGGCAACTCAGTACGATTACGACAAAGAAAAAGCCGCTGCATTATTAAAAGAAGCAGGTATCGATAAGCTAGAGTTTGAATTACTTGCAACAGATACTTCTTGGGTTAAAGAGTGTGCTCCGTTAATTCTTGAATCTTGGAATGCAATTCCGGGTGTGAAAGTAACCTTACGCCACTTACAATCAAGTGCGTTATATGGTGAGTTTATCGCATCAGGTAACTTCAAAGTCGTTGTAGCACCGGGCGATCCGTCTGTATTCGGTAACGATGTGGACTTATTATTAAGCTGGTTCTATCGTGGCGACGGTTGGGCGAAAAACCGTTATCGTTGGTCTGACACACCAGAGTATGCAGAAGTGCAAAAACTCTTAGATGCTGCAGTGGCTGCTAAGTCACACGATGAAGCAAAAGTGGAATGGTCGAAAGTGTTCAATATTATTGCTGAACAAGTGCCACTCTACCCGCTAATTCACCGTAAATTGCCAACAGCGTGGGACGAAAAAGCATTAACTGACTTCCAACCATTACCAACCACAGGTATGTCTTTCTTAGGTGTTGGACGTAAATAAGCCTTGATACACGGCTAAACAAGCGGTCGGTTTTAGGAAAATTTTGCAAAAGATCGACCAAAACCTACCGCTTGTGACTTTCGATTTATTCCCAAGTTTTTCCGTGTTTTCTATATAGCATAGAGAGTGCGTTTTACGCACTATGACAAATCAATTCAGTGTATTCGCACTCAACCTTCCACTAATGTTTTATAGTCGGAGATAAAAATGGAAATTGTACTTCGCCTGTTATTCCGCCGTTTATTAGCATTACCAGTAATGATTATCGGGGTAACAGCATTAGTTTTTATTATTTTACAATTCACGCCGGGCGATGCCGCAACGGTTGCATTAGGTGATGCAGCCAGCGATGAAGCTAAACATTTATGGCGTGAACAACGTGGGTTAAATGATCCATTATTTGTTCAATACTTCCGTTTTCTCGGAAATCTTCTCGTGTTAGATTTAGGGGTAACTACACCACCTGAATTGCCGATTTCATCAATGATTGCTAAAGCCTTCCCAATCACACTGCAATTAACTTTTATTGGTGTAATCCTCGCCGCAATCATTTCATTCACCTTAGGGGTATTTGCCGCACTTCATCGTGATCGCCTTGCTGACCAAATTATTCGTTTATTCTCGGTAGCAGCGGTTGCAACACCTTCTTTCTGGCTCGGTATTTTATTAATCCAATACTTCTCTCTAGAACTTGATTGGTTACCATCTGGTGGCTATGTGCCATTTAGTGAAAGTCCAAAAGAATGGGCTATCTCAATAGTTCTTCCATCACTTGCATTGGCTATTCCTGTTTGTGCCTCTCTTATTCGAGTAGTACGTACCGCAATGGTAGAAGAGATGGATAAAGATTATGTACGTACAGCAATTGGCAACGGCGTACCATACTCAACTGTTATTCGCCGTAATGTATTACGTAATGCATTAATTACACCAGTCACCGTACTTGGCTTACGTGTTGGTTACTTGCTTGGTGGCGCAGTCGTTATTGAGCAGATTTTTGACTTACCAGGAATGGGTAAACTGATTTTCAACGGAATTACGAATGTAGACCTAAACTTAGTACAAGGCGTGGTACTCACCATTGCATTGACGTTTGTATTAGTAAACATCATCGTTGATATTCTTTATCTGATTATTAACCCTAAAATTCGGAGTCTATAATGTTTCGTCAAGGATTAGCAGACAGACTTGCTTCTGGCGGGGCAAGATTCAAAGCATTATCAACCGCCTCCAAAATTGCCTTAATCTTCTTGATTTTTATGGCTCTTGTGGCAATTTTCGCACCATTGGTTGCACCTTATGATCCACTGCAAACCCTGCGCCCAGTGCAAGCTCCAGGTTCAGAATATTGGTTCGGTACAGACCGTTTAGGACGTGATATTTTCTCTCGTATCGTTTACGGAGCTAGAACCTCTCTCTTTATCGGCTTAGGTGCAGTAGCCTGTGCAATCGTATTCGGTAGTATTTTAGGTGCAACGGCTGCAACGGCTGATAAATTCGGTAACGAAGTGATTATGCGTCTGATGGATATTCTAATGGCATTCCCTGGCATCGCACTTGCTGCTGTATTATTAGCGACTTTCGGCAACTCTTCACCGATTATTATCTTAACAATTGCGATTGTTTACACGCCACAATTAGCTCGTGTTGTTCGTGCAAACGTGGTTTCACAATGGGAAGAGGACTATGTGCGTGCTGAGCGTGTAATTGGTGGTAGCCGTACTTATATCTTATTAAAACACGTTGTGCGTAATACCGCAGCACCTGTTTTAGTATTCGCAACAGTAATGGTTGCTGATGCAATTATTCTTGAAGCATCACTTTCTTTCTTAGGTGCAGGGGTTCAGCCACCACATCCGTCTTGGGGTAATATCTTATCTGAAGGTCGTAACTTAGTATTAAGCGGCTTCTGGTGGGCAACGACATTCTCAGGTTTATGCGTACTTTTAACGGTATTATCATTAAATATTCTTTCAGAAGGTTTAACTGATGCGTTAGCCAATCCAAAAACCAAGAAAAGTCCAACAGCCGCAAAAAGCGATGTGTCAAAACCGCTTTCAACAGACGTTCAAGAAGCAATGGCAGAAAGCTTGGCATTAAAACGCTATTTGTTAAAATTAAACCAAGCAGAAACCGTACGTACTGACCGTATGCAACTTAACCCAAATGCAAAACCGATTTTGCAAGTGAAAAACTTATCTATCCGTTTCCCGAACCGTTATGGTGAAACACCATTGGTAGATAACATCAGCTTTACCGTACACGAAGGCGAAACAATGGGCTTAGTAGGTGAATCTGGTTGTGGTAAATCAATTTCTGCCTTCTCAATTATGGGCTTATTACCAAAAACAGCCAAAATCACCGGGGAAATTTTGTTTACTGACCGTGCGGGCAATCAACACGATTTATTAAAAACTGACAAGTTGAACGATCTTCGTGGTCACGAAATCTCGATGATTTATCAAGATGCGTTAAGTGCGTTAAATCCATCAATGCGTATTCGTGAACAAATGGAGCAGTTAATCAGTCGTGGCGGTAAACAGTCCGCAGAGACATTACTCAAATGGGTACATCTTGATCCTGAAAAAACGCTCAACCGTTATCCACACGAACTTTCAGGTGGTCAGCGTCAGCGTGTGTTAATTGCAATGGCATTGGCTCGTGAACCGAAATTATTAATTGCGGACGAACCAACCACTGCATTAGACGTAACCGTTCAAGCAGAAGTGATTAAACTTCTTAACGAATTGCGTGAAAAACTCGGCTTTGCAATGGTGTTTGTGAGCCACGATTTAGCCTTAGTTGCTCAAATTGCTCACCACATCACGGTTATGTATGCAGGTCAAGTGGTCGAAGCATCACCAACCCGTGACTTACTAATGCACCCAACGCACGAATATACACGAGGCTTATTAGGCTCAGTGCTTTCAACCGAGTGCCGAGCAGAACGCTTATATCAAATTCCAGGTAGCGTGCCTTCTCCGTTTGACTTTGCAGACGGTGACCGTTTCGCCAGCCGCTCATTGCGCCCTGATGCGAATCCAAAACAACGCTTGAAACTTGTTCCAACTGGAGAACACCCACAACACATTTGGGCATCTCACTTAGAAGAAAATCAGGGAGCTAAACTATGAGTATGAAACCCATTAAAGAGCAGCCAATTATTGAGCTGAGAGATATTGTTGTCGAGTTTCGCTCCCGTGATGGAACGCTATTCAACCCGAAAAAATTCCGTGCTGTTAATGGTGTAAGTTTAGATATTCACGCAGGTGAAACAGTGGGTATTGTAGGGCAATCAGGTTGCGGTAAATCAACATTAGCAAGCGTAATCATCGGTTTACAAAAACCAACTTCGGGTACGGTAAAATTCAATGGATTACAGATGAAATACGGTAGTGCCGAAGCTCGTAAACAGTTTGGTCGTCAAGTATCGGTTATCTTCCAAGATCCCGCAACCGCACTTAACCCTCGTATGCGTGTGTTAGATATTTTGAAAGACCCAATGGATATTCACAATGTATTAGTGCCAAGCGAGCGTGAAAAACGTGTTTATGAACTCTTGAACCGTGTAGGCTTACCGCGTTCTGCTGCCTTAGTTGAGCCAACTCGCTTATCAGGTGGTCAAAAACAACGTGTGGCAATTGCTCGTGCATTGGCTCTTAATCCAAGTTTGATAGTAGCAGATGAGCCGACTTCTGCACTGGATGTATCCGTTCGAGCTCAAGTTCTGAACTTACTTGCCGATCTGAAAAAAGAGTTAAACCTTGCAATGGTATTTATCTCTCATGATTTGCAAACTGTTCGTCAAGTGTCTGACCGTATTGTGGTAATGAATGGCGGTAAAATCATCGAGCAAGGTGAAGCAGCACGAGTGTTCGATAGTCCGCAAGATGAATACACCCGTATTCTATTAGACGCAGCTCCATCATTGTTATAATTGTGATTTAAGGCTACAAGCGGTAAAATTTGGTAAAAATTTGACCGCTTGTTTTTTATTTCTATGATCAAAATTACCCAAACCATAAATACAGATTTACTTATTGTCGGCTCTGGCATTGCTGGGCTTTCTGCCGCAGTTGAGGCAAAAAGTAAAGGGTTAAATCCGTTATTGATTAGCAAATCAACGATTGGTTCGGGAGCCAGTTATTTTCCGCTGAAAGCAACTCTTGGCATTCAAGTGACGGGCGATGAAAACGACTATTCGCTTTTTAGAGAAGATATTGAACATATCGGTAAGGGCAAAATCAACCCAAATGTGGTACAGGCTTATATTGAAGATTCGCCGAATGCCATTAAGTTATTAAACCGTATCGGCTTTAAACCTTGGAAACGGAATGATAACCGCCCTGCTTGTTTTGCTAAATATGCTCGCCCAATTTATTTAATTAAAGATTGGCGAGAGGCTGCCCTACGTGCGAAACAAATTTTGCAAGAACAGCAAATTAACTTCTATGAAGATGCAACCCTTTTACACATCGTAACAGACAATAATCAGGTACAAGGAGCGGTATTTTCACTGCTTACAAGCGATCAAATTTCGTATATTTTTTGCAAAACCAATCATATTATTTTAGCCGCTGGCGGCATTGCCGGGCTTTATAAAGATAACCTTTACCCTGCTGATGTAATAGGTTCGCTCCACTCTGTTGCCGAGCGAGCTGGAGCAACATTAGTCAATCTTGCATTTATTCAATTTATTCCTGCCTTTGTTGAGCCGAAATACAAAGTTTTATTTGGCGAACATACGTTGAAATATGTAACGGAAATTACAGACTCTAACGGCAAAAATCTGTTTCCTCATTTAAGCCAATCACAATTTAGCAAAATGATGCTTGAACGTAGCCATTATGCCCCGTTCAGTTTGGATTTTGACTGCGTAGAATTTGACTTAGTGATGAAGAAGCATCTGCTAGAAAATCCAAATGAAAAAGGGATTTACCTTAAATACAGCCCAAAACTTTATGAAGATACCGAAGAGTTTTACACCGTCTATTTAAATTGGCTAAAAAATGAAGTGGGGATTGATTTAATCAAGAATAAAATTGCAATAACACCTTTTGCTCACAGTTGCAATGGCGGTATTCAAATTAATGAATGGGGCGAAAGTACGGTAAAAGGCTTATTTGCGATTGGCGAGATTGCTCATTGCATTGAAGGAGCAAACCGTATGGGCGGAAATTCAGTCGGCGGTGGCTTGGTGTTTGCCAAACGTGCGGTATCAGAAATTGTTCGTTCACTAAAACAGAATAATTTGCAAAAAAATCCAAAAATTTCACCGCTTGTAATAGCAGAAAGAGCCTTAAATCAGCTTGCTAACTCAACTGCTAATCTCGAATTAACAGCCAGCGAAGTGCTTTCCACTATTCGAGAGAAAATGGCGTTGTATGCGAATGTTTATCGTACTCGAGGCAATCTTCAACTTCTACTCGATGAATTGAACCGCTTGGAACAGCAATTTGACCCAATCCATCACGCTCAATATCAAGGTATTGAAGTTTACAATGCGTTAAAAACCGTTCAATTAGTGGTAAAAAATATGCTTAATGAGAAGAGTTTGGGGGCACACTACTTAGATGAACAAAATTAGTCTATAATAATCCTCTTTCATAAAGAATAATAAATATTAGGAGTATAAATGAATAACTACCTACTTACACTAAAACCGAGAACAGCCATCATACTTTCGCTTTTAACGGTATTCATCTTAGGTTTTACGATGATTGGGCTTGGCTGGGTGCCGCAAATTTCAATTCTAGCGGTTATTATTATGCTGTTGCTTTTCGGGCTAATGAATAAAATCCCGTTTAAAAATATGCAAGATGGTATGGCAAATGGGCTGGTGTCTGGTATTGGTGCCGTTTACTTGTTCTTTTTCATTGGGTTATTAGTTTCAGCACTAATGATGTCTGGGGCAATTCCGACCTTGATGTATTATGGTTTAAGTGTGATTTCGCCTGAATTATTTTACATCTCTGCTTTTGCCTTAAGCTCTGTGGTAGGTATTGCTTTAGGTAGTAGTTTAACCACAACTGCCACCATCGGTGTTGCCTTTATTGGTATGGCTTCTGCATTTGGTGCTAATCCAGCCATTGTAGCGGGTGCGGTTGTTTCAGGAGCATTTTTTGGCGACAAAACCTCCCCACTTTCAGACACTACCACGATTGCCGCTTCTGTTGTGGGTATTGATATGTTCGCTCATATCCGCAATATGCTTTATACCACTATTCCTGCGTGGATTTTAACAGCGCTTATCCTTTGGTTTTTAACCGAACCTACTGATGCTCAAAATTTAGCAAATATTGAGAGCCTACGAACCAATTTACAAGAAACAGGATTAATACACGGCTATTCATTACTACCTTTTGTTACGTTAATTTTAATGGCAATGAAACGCGTTAATTCCATTTATATTATTGTCACTACGGTAACACTCGCTCTGATTATTACCTATATTCACAGCTCACCAACCCTTGAACAATTAGGCAATTATTTCTTTACCGGCTATAAACCCGTTGAAGGCGTAGATTTAGGCGAAGTGGCATCATTAGTTTCTCGTGGCGGTATTAATAGTATGTTCTTTACCATTACGATTGTGCTATTAGCCCTAAGTTTAGGTGGCTTATTACAAATCCTCGGCATTTTACCGGCACTACTTAACGGCATTAGTAGCTTTTTAACCAACACAGGACGTGTTACTTTTGTCGTAGCAAGCACCGCTGTTGGTATCAACGTATTAATCGGCGAGCAATATTTAAGTTTATTATTATCAGGTAATACTTTCCGTTCAACGTATGAACGTTTAGGTTTAGAGCTGAAAAATTTATCTCGCACTATTGAAGATGCAGGTACAGTAATCAACCCATTAGTGCCTTGGAGCGTGTGTGGTGTGTTTATCAGCAGCGTACTCAATGTGCCTGTTTTAGATTATTTACCTTATGCGTTCTTCTGCTACCTCTGCTTAATCCTTACCTTAATTTTTGGATTTACCGGGGTAACTATCAGTAAAAAAGCAAACTAATAGATGAAAAATGCCTACAAATTTGTAGGCATTTTCTTTTTATTAGAGTTGAATAACGGCTTGTTTTGCTAACTCTCTGGCAAATTTATCAATATGCAATACATCTGCAATTTCTTTCACTTGAACTGGGGCGATATTTTCCACAACTGTTCTATTCACATTCACAATATCAGTAAAGCGAATTTGTTCATTTAAAAACGCCTCAACAGCAATTTCATTGGCTGCGTTCATTGCAGTGGTTGCATACTGCCCTCCTGCAAAAGCCTCAATCGCTAATTTCAAGTTTGGATAACGAGCAAAATCAGGCTCAATAAAAGTCAGCTCTTTTAATTTAAAGAAATCAAGGGGCAGCACACCTGCATTGATTCGATTTGGATATGCCATAGTGTGTGCAATCGGCGTACACATATCAGGATTACCCATTTGAGCAATCACTGAACCATCAATATATCGTACCATTGAGTGAATGATTGATTGTGGATGAATAATAATTTCCATCTCCTCTGCCGTTGCATTAAATAACCAGCGAGCCTCTATGTACTCCAAACCTTTATTCATCATTGTGGCAGAATCAACGGAGATCTTTTTCCCCATCGACCAATTAGGGTGTGCCACAGCTTGAGCGGGTGTAATCGCGTCAAACTCATTTAACGGCTTAGTGCGGAACGGCCCACCCGACCCAGTTAAAATAATTTTGCTTACCCCTAATTCTGCAAGAGGGCAAAAACCGACTTTTTCTTGGGCTTCAGGTGGTAGCGATTGGAAAATTGCATTGTGTTCACTATCTACAGGCAATAATTTTGCACCTGATTTACGAGCTTCATCAATGAAAATCTGTCCGCAGGTAACAAGGGATTCTTTGTTTGCCAATAATACGGTTTTCCCTACTTTTACTGCTGAAAGTGTCGGTAATAAACCTGCAGCACCAACGATTGCCGCCATTACCATATCCACATCAGCGTGAGCAGAAAGCTCGCAAATCGCTTTTTGCCCTGCCAGTACTTCGGTTTTTAAACCTAAATTTGTTAATGCAGTTTTTAATTCTTGAGCAGCATTTTCATCATCCATTGCCGCAAAAGTCGGTTGATATTGCTGGCATTGTTCTGCCATTAATGCCACATTTTTTCCGCCGACTAAGGCAAATACTTCATATTGTTCTTTATTATGCTCAACCACCGATAAGGTACTTTTACCGATTGAACCTGTTGAGCCTAAAATCACTAATTTTTTCATTCTATTTCTCTATATTGAATAGGAATAATAAGGGCGAAAGATTTTTCGCCCCCTACATTTTAATTATGTAGATCACCTATCCTTGATTGTAAAATTTTTCCGCTTGTATTTAACTTGAAAGCCGTTTTGCCTCAATCACATCGTCTAATTGTGATACTCTGGCTAATAGTTTATTTAAAATCGCAACATTATTGAGCTGAATTTCCATATCAATGGTTGCGAGGCTTCGTTTGATATCAGTTCGGCTCGAAACACCTAACACATTTACTTTTTCATTTGCCATAATCGCACTCACATCTCGTAATAAACCGTTGCGGTCATTGGCAATCACACGAATAGTCAAACTCAAGCCTGAAACATAACCCTCGCCCCAATCTGCTTCAACCACACGCTCCGGATTGACATTGAGCAACTCGTGTAATTGCTCACAATCGGCACGATGGATAGAAATTCCTCGTCCTTGCGTGATATAGCCTAAAATTTCATCGCCCGGAATTGGCTGGCAACAGCGAGCGATAGAGTGCATTAAGTTCCCCACGCCCTCAACAATTACATAACCTTTACTTTGTTTAGGTGGGTTATTACTGTTTTTATTAACTTGCTTTAGAATTGCCTCATCTTCCTGCTCAGCGGTTGGCTTAATCAATTTTGATTGCAAATAGTGCATTAACTGGTGCAAGCGAATATCGCCGCCGCCAATGCCTGCGTATAGATCATCAAATTGCTTTAAATTATAGCGAGGCAGTGCGTATTCTTCGATTTGTCTGAGCGTGAAACCAAATTTTTCCATCTCTGCTTCAAGGGCTTCTTTACCAATCGGAATATGCTTTTCACGGTCTAATTTCTTAAACCACGCAATAATTTTTGAGCGAGCTTTGCTGGTATTGACGAACCCTGCATTCGGATTGAGCCAATCTCGACTTGGGTTTGGCTCTTTTTGCGTAATAATTTCAACCTGATCTCCCATCTGTAAATGGTAAGTAAACGGTACAATTCGCCCTGCGACTTTTGCTCCAATACAACGATGCCCAATTTCACTATGAATTGCATAAGCAAAATCCAACGGCGTGGCTTTTTGCGGCAGATCGATTACCTCGCCTCTTGGCGTAAAGACATAAACACGGTCATCAAAAATTTGTGTCCGCATTTCTGCCACCATATCGCTAGAATCGGCAAGATCGTTTTGCCACTCAAGGAGTTTACGCAGCCAGACAATTTTTTCTTCGTAGCCCGAACGCCCTGCAGTTGCTCCCTCTTTGTATTTCCAATGAGCCGCCACGCCAAGCTCGGCATCATCGTGCATTTGCTGGGTACGAATTTGCACTTCAATAGTCTTATCGCCTTCGCCTAATACCACCGTATGTAATGATTGATAGCCGTTAGGTTTCGGGTTAGCAATATAATCATCAAAATGTTCAGGCAAGTGAGTATATTTAGTATGAATAATGCCTAATGCGGTATAACAATCTTCAAGCGTTGGCACAATCACTCGTACTGCTCGCACATCAAAAAGTTGATTGAATTTTAAACGCTTTTTCTGCATTTTTTTCCAAATGCTGTAGATATGTTTCGGGCGACCGTAAATTTGAACGTTGTCTATTTCATCGGCTAAACAAGCGGTCAAATCTTCAATAAAATTTGCAATGTAGCGTTCACGATCAACACGGCGTTCACCTAAATCAAACTTCGCAATTTGGGTGTAAGAGACAGGGTGTAAAATACGGAAGCAGTAATCTTCCAACTCCCATTTGAGCTGCCCAATGCCTAAGCGGTTGGCAAGCGGTGCATAAACGTGGGAGCATTCTTTGGCTGCTAATACAGTATCTTCTTCGGAATGTTTTTTGCTATCACGCAAATAAGCGATTCGCTCGGCAAGTTTAATTACCACACAGCGGAAATCGTCTACCATTGCAAGCAACATACGGCGGATATTATCGATTTGTAAATCAGACACATTGTGAGCGGAAAGCTGGCGGATATTTTCCATTTCCAACACACCTTTCACAAGGTTTTTGATGTGATTATTGAAATCTTCTTTTAACTGAACCAGATCAATAATGTTATGTTTTACAAGCGGGAATAAAAGTGCTGCAACAAGGCTGTCATCGTCCATATTCAAGCCGTGTAGCACTTCAACCATCTCAATGCCATACCACATCAAACTGTAATCGGTATCAAGTTTTTCTTTCGCATAATCCCAAGCGTGTTGAATGCGATCAAATGTAGCAGGAGACATATTCAGGCTCGTACACCAGCTTGCTAATTCAAAATTATTCGGATCAAGTTGGTGGGAATAACGAATTGCTACCATAAAGCCTCCTTGTAAATTTTTGTCAAAATCAGACCGCTTGTTATCGCTTGATATGGAGTGTAATTATACGTCTAATTTCAGAAAAAATTTACCCTTTTTATAAAAATTTAGCATAGAGCTTACCACTTAAATTACTCCTTAAGAGGTATCAACCTTGTGATAAATCAAACCTATTAACACAATCATTTGCACGAGCTCACGCTCTTGATTAAAATGACTGCGTTTTTATTTTTAAATTTTATCTTTTCTGTGGGAAACAATGACAATTTTAGCTTTAGGAATCAATCATAAAACCGCTTCTGTGGGTTTAAGAGAGAAAGTTGCATTTGTTGATAACAAACGTGATCTTGCTCTTACCCAAATTCAAGAAAGTGGATTAGCCGAAAGCGTTGTTATTCTTTCTACTTGTAACCGCACCGAACTCTATTTCCACCAACCTAATATTTCGCCTCGTGAAGAGAGCGAGGAAAATATTCAATGGCGTGAACAATGTTTCCAATGGTTTGCTCAAATTCATCAGCTTGATGAAAATGAATTGCGTGAATGCCTCTATTTCAAACAAAATTTAGAAGCCGCCAACCATTTAATGAAAGTGGCAAGTGGTTTAGATTCTCTTATTTTAGGCGAGCCGCAAATTTTAGGGCAGGTAAAACAGGCTTATCAATATAGCGAAGATTTTTACCAGCAGAATCACAAAGCGATGTCCACAAAGCTCTCTCGCTTATTTCAACGCACCTTTGCGACTGCAAAACGTGTTCGTTCGGAAACCGAAATCGGCAGCCAAGCGGTCTCTGTTGCCTATGCCGCTTGCGGTTTAGCCCGTCAAATTTTTGATAATTTCGGCAAATTACGCTTTTTGCTGGTTGGAGCGGGCGAAACTATTGAATTAGTGGCTCGTTATTTAATTCAGCACGGTGCAAAAAACATTATGGTGGCAAACCGTACCCATATTCGAGCAGAAATATTGGCAGAAAAGCTAAACGCACCAATGCAAATTCTCTCTTTAAGTGCATTACAACTTGGCTTAAACCAAGCCGATGTGGTGATTAGTTCAACAGGCAGCCCTGATATGCTGATTACTAAAGAGATGGTCGAGCTTGCTCAGAAACAACGTCAATTTGATCCTCTATTGCTTATTGATATTGCCGTTCCTCGTGATATTGATGAAAAAGCAGGCGAATTAGATGGGGTTTACTCATACAGCGTTGATGATTTACAAAATATCATTCAGCGTAATATGGCTCAACGTGAAGAAGCAGCTAAGCAAGCAGCTGAAATCGTGAAAGAAGAGAGCAAAGCCTTCTTTGAGTGGTTAAAACAGCAGCAGTCGAGCGATCTCATTAAACGCTATCGCCAAGATGCGGAGCAAATCCGCCAAGAGTTGTTAGAAAAAGCTCTACAAGCAATAAATCAAGGGCAAGATAGCCAACGTGTTTTGAGCGAACTAAGCTACAAACTCACAAATCAGCTACTTCACGCCCCAACCCAAGCGTTGCAATCTATGGCGAAGAGCGGTAATTCAACAGGCTTACAAAGTTTTTCTAAAGCACTTAGATTAGAAGACTAATTTTCTCTAACGATAATACGGACAGGCACAGGACCTGTCCCTACGTCAATCTATTCTTTATACATATCTTTTCTTCCAATTTTAACTTTCCCCAAATTTCCGCTATAATAAGCCAATTTTTGCAACGCATTGCAAATCACTCAATTTAGAGGATAAAAAATGACTCCTGTTGTTGCCCTAGTAGGCAGACCAAACGTAGGTAAATCCACCTTATTTAACCGCTTAACCCGCACTCGAGATGCCTTAGTGGCAGACTTTCCCGGCTTAACCCGAGACCGTAAATATGGGCACGCTAACATTGCCGGCTATGATTTTATTGTAATCGACACAGGCGGTATTGACGGCACAGAAGAGGGCGTGGAAGAGAAAATGGCAGAACAATCGCTCCTTGCGATTGAAGAAGCTGATGTTGTGCTTTTCTTAGTTGATGCCCGTGCCGGCTTATTACCCGCCGATGTTGGCATTGCTCAATACTTACGCCAACGTGAAAAAACCACTGTTGTGGTAGCAAATAAAACCGATGGTATTGATGCAGACTCTCACTGTGCAGAGTTTTATCAACTTGGCTTGGGCGAAGTGGAGCAAATTGCTGCAGCTCAAGGGCGTGGCGTTACTCAACTTATCGAGCAAGTTCTTGCCCCTATCGGTGAACAATTAAATGCCGATCAAGCGGTCGATTCTGATGAAAATTCTGCAAATGATGAAGAAGCAAATGAATGGGATACTGATTTCGACTTTGATAACGAAGAAGATACCGCATTATTAGATGAAGCCTTAGAAGAAGATGCGGAAGAGTCAATTGAAGATAAAAATATCAAGATTGCTATTGTCGGTCGCCCAAATGTGGGTAAATCAACCTTGACTAACCGTATTTTAGGCGAAGATCGTGTAGTTGTTTATGATATGCCCGGCACAACCCGTGATTCTATCTACATTCCAATGGAACGTGATGGTCAGCAATACACTATTATTGATACCGCTGGTGTGCGTAAGCGTGGTAAAGTGAATTTAGCGGTTGAAAAATTTTCGGTTATCAAAACACTACAGGCGATTCAAGATGCGAACGTAGTGCTTTTAACCATTGATGCTCGTGAAGGGATTTCAGATCAAGACTTATCACTACTCGGCTTTATTTTAAATGCAGGCCGTTCACTTGTGATTGTCGTGAATAAATGGGACGGTTTATCGCAAGATATTAAAGATCAAGTAAAATCTGAGCTTGATCGCCGCCTAGATTTTATTGATTTTGCCCGTGTGCATTTTATTTCAGCTTTACACGGTTCTGGTGTGGGGAATTTATTTGATTCGGTTAAAGAAGCCTATGCTTGTGCAACCCAAAAAACCTCGACGTCAATGCTAACGCGTATTTTACGTATGGCAGCAGACGAACACCAACCGCCATTGGTAAATGGTCGCCGAGTAAAATTAAAATATGCTCACCCGGGTGGTTATAATCCGCCAATTATTGTGATTCACGGTAACCAAGTAGAAAAATTAGCGGATTCTTACAAACGCTATTTGAGTAACTATTTCCGTAAGAGTTTAAAAATTATCGGCTCGCCAATTCGCATTTTATTCCAAGAAGGGAATAACCCATTTGCGGGTAAAAAAAATAAACTTACGCCGAACCAATTACGCAAACGTAAGCGTTTGATGAAGTTTATTAAGAAAGCGAAGAAATAACATCTAACGATAGCACAAGTGCCCCTGCCTGTGCTAAAACATCCTGATATTGGCACAAGCGTGGACGCTTGCGCCATCATTAATTTGAGATATTAACTATGATGATGCAATACTCTCCAAAATTTAATAATGCTAAAGTGTTAGTACTAGGCGATGTAATGTTAGACCGTTACTGGTTTGGTGCAACAAATCGAATTTCTCCGGAAGCCCCTGTGCCTGTTGTTAAGGTGCAAGATATTGAAGAACGTGCTGGTGGTGCGGCAAACGTGGCAATGAATATTGCAAGTCTTGGTGTGCCTGTTACCCTTCACGGTTTAATTGGTCAAGACGATGCAGGGCGTGCGTTAGATACATTACTTAATTCACACAATATTCAAAATCATTGTGTGGCAATTAATTCACATCCAACCATTACTAAATTGCGAATTTTATCTCGTCATCAGCAGTTATTACGTTTAGATTTTGAAGAAGGTTTTCATAATGTTGATTCAACGGATCTACTTGCAAAACTTTCGCAAGAAATAACCGCTTACGGAGCATTAATCTTATCAGATTACGGTAAAGGCACTCTTGAATCGGTGCAACAAATGATCCAAATTGCACGCAAAGCGAATGTGCCTGTATTAATCGATCCGAAAGGCACTGATTTTGAACGCTATCGTGGGGCAACCTTACTCACGCCAAATATGTCGGAATTTGAAGCCGTTGTTGGGCATTGTAAAGATGACGATGAAATCGTAACTAAAGGCTTAAAAATGATTGCGGATTTTGAGCTTTCTGCCCTACTCGTTACTCGCTCAGAGAAAGGAATGACGTTACTTCGCCCAAATCAAGAAGCTTATCACTTACCGACTCAAGCAAAAGAAGTTTATGATGTAACCGGTGCGGGCGATACGGTAATTAGCGTGTTAGCAACTGCTATTGCAGATGGTAGAGCTTATGAAGAGGCTTGCTATTTAGCGAATGCAGCCGCTGGTGTTGTAGTTGGTAAACTAGGTACATCAACGGTTAGCCCTGTTGAGTTAGAAAATGCTATTCATCAGCGTGCAACAACAGGGTTTGGTGTTGTATCGGAAGATGAGCTTAAAGCGATTGTATTGGAAGCAAAAAAACGTGGCGAGAAAATTGTAATGACAAACGGTTGTTTTGATATTCTCCACCCGGGACACGTTTCTTATTTAGAAAATGCTCGCAAACTAGGCGACCGCTTAATTGTCGCCGTTAATACCGATAATTCCGTTAAACGCTTAAAAGGCGAATCTCGCCCAATTAATGATTTAGATGCACGAATGGCGGTGCTTGCAGGGCTTGCCTCTGTAGATTGGGTTGTACCTTTTGATGAAGATACACCACAACGCTTAATTGGCGAAATCCTACCTGATTTATTAGTAAAAGGGGGGGATTATAAACCTGAAGAGATCGCAGGTAGCCAAGAAGTTTGGGCAAACGGCGGAGAAGTTCAAGTGCTAAACTTTGAAAACGGCTGCTCTACCACCAATGTGATTAAGAAAATTCAATCATTATAGTATGGAAAAAATCATTATTGATACAGAACAATTTCAGCGAATGATTTCTCGTATTTCTCATCAAATTATTGAAAAACACGGGGATTTGCAAAATGTTGTGATTGTAGGTATTAAACGCCGAGGCGCTGAAATTGCGGAATTAATTCAAAAACGCATTGTAGAACTATCACAAATCCAATTACCTAGTATGGCACTGGATATTACGTTCTATCGTGATGATTTGGATTTAATCTACCAAGATCCTGTGTTTAAAGGGGCTGATAATCAAATTAATATCAATGGCAAAAAGGTCATTTTAGTTGATGATGTATTATTTACGGGCAGAACGATTCGTGCAGCATTAGATGCCTTGCTTGATTTTGGTAGAGCTGCCAGAATTGAATTGGTTATTTTAGTGGATCGGGGTCATCGAGAATTGCCCATTCGAGCTGATTATGTGGGAAAAAATATCCCTACAGCGAAGAATGAGCAGATCAAAGTTCATACTTTAAGTTATGATGGGGTAAATCAAGTGGTCTTAGCTCCTGCAACGGATAAAGAAAGTGCTTAATTTAAGTGAACCTTTTCGATAAACTTAGCTCTAAGAAAAGGATTACTTATTTATTTCCATTAGGATTGTTATAAAAATGAAATTCGTAAAATCATTATTTGCTGTTGCAGTTGCAACAATAAGTCTTACCCAAACTGCCCACACCTTTGAAGAGCGTGTGGTTGCGTTAGTAAACGACATCCCTGTAATGCAAAGCCAAGTTAAACGTGTACTTGGCAAAAAGAAAGTAACAGAAGCCTCTCATCGTGCAGCAGTCGATCAAGTCATTGACGATATGCTAATACAACAAGCAATGAAAGAAGCTAATGTAAAAGTTAGCCCTGCGGCAGTTGATCAAGCAGTTGAAAATGTAGCTATTCAAAATGGCATTACCTACGGTCAATTATTAGATGCATTAGATTACCAAGGCATTACCTTAGAACAATTTAAACGTAATATTGCTAATCAAATGGCTATGGAGCAAGTTCGTCATTTTAGCATTGGTCAATCAATCCAAGTCTCCCCGCAACAAGTTCAATCTTTAGCAAAAGAGTTAATGGCAAAAGATAAAGCAGCGGGTAAATTAAAAACCGTAACGGGTAAAGAACATCGTGTTAGCCATATTTTGCTAAAAACCAACCCAATTTTAAATGATGCTCAAGCCAAAGCAAAATTAAACAGCTTAATTGCGGATATTAATTCAGGTAAAATAACTTTTGAAGAAGCCGCAAAAATCAACTCTGTAGATTATGCTTCAGGTGCAGATGGCGGTGATTTAGGTTTTAACTTTTTAGAAATCTACGATCCTGCATTTACAAAAGTAGCCTCTAGGATGAAAACCAATCAAATTTCTGCGCCATTTAAATCACAATTTGGTTGGCATATTCTAAAAGTAACTGATATTCGTGATAGCGACAGAACTGAAGATGCTTACCATCAACGAGCTTATCAGCAACTTGTAAATAAACAAGCCGAAGAAGCATCTAAAGATTGGGTAAAAGCATTAAGAAAAACAGCAAATATCCAATATGTTGGTCAATAATTAAAAATTTTATAAGAACCTCGCCTAGCGGGGTTCTTTTCTTATTTCGGAAAGGATAACAATGAGTTCACAAAATTCAAAAAAACATTTAGGTCATACCGCTCGTAAGCGTTTCGGACAAAACTTTTTGCACGATATGAATGTCATTCACAGCATTGTTTCTGCTATTAACCCGAAAAAAGACGAATTTCTATTAGAAATCGGTCCGGGTTTAGCGGCATTAACCGAACCTGTTGCAGAATTAGTTGATAAACTAACTGTGGTTGAAATTGACCGTGATTTGGCTGAACGCTTACGTCATCATCCATTCTTAAGTCAAAAACTAACCGTTATTGAGCAAGATGCATTACGTTTTAATTTCCGTGAATATTTTGAAAGCCAAAATGTCGAAAAAGATACCGTGAGAGTTTTTGGTAATTTACCTTATAACATCTCTACGCCATTGATTTTCCATTTATTGACCTTCCACGATCTGATTAAAGATATGCACTTTATGTTGCAAAAAGAGGTGGTAAAACGTTTATGTGCCGCACCAAATAGCAAAGCATACGGCAGATTAACCATTATGGCACAATATTACTGCCAAGTCATTCCTGTGCTTGAAGTACCGCCAAGTGCTTTCAAACCTGCACCAAAAGTGGACTCTGCCGTTGTGCGCTTAGTGCCTTATAATCAATTACCGTACCCAGCGAAAGATATTTACTGGTTAAACCGTGTTACAACACAAGCCTTTAACCAACGCCGTAAAACGTTACGCAATGCTCTTTCAACGTTATTTACTGCAGAGCAATTAGAAGCATTAGGCATTGATTTAACAGCCCGTGCAGAAAATTTGACTATTGCTGATTATGTTCGATTAGCTAACTGGCTCTATGAAAATCCACCAGCTATTGATACATCAGAAGAATTGGTTGATGAAGATTATTAAAAAGTAAAACAACAAGCGGTCATATTTGGTAAACAATTTACAAAATATAACCGCTTGTATTTTATATGAAAATTAAAAAACTATTTCGTACCGAAAATTTTATCGCCTGCATCACCTAAGCCCGGAATGATATAGCCTTTTTCGTTTAAGTGGCTGTCGATTGAAGCAGTATAAAGCTCTACATCTGGATGAGCTTCTTCTAACACTTTAATCCCTTCGGGAGCGGCAACCAATACCAATACTTTAATATGTTTACAACCTGCTTTTTTCAGTAGATCAATAGTTGCAACCATTGAACCGCCTGTTGCTAACATTGGGTCTGTGATAATCGCCAAACGCTCATCTACATCATTTGCTAACTTTGAAAAGTATGGCACAGGTTTTAGCGTTTCTTCATCACGGTAAATCCCTACTACACTAATTCTCGCACTTGGAATGTGTTCCAATACACCGTCCATCATACCCAAACCAGCACGTAGAATTGGCACAACCGTTACTTTTTTTCCTTTGATACGCTCAACAGGGATTTTATTTCCGCTCCAGCCGTTGATCTCTACAGTTTCCATTTCAAGATCTTTGGTCGCTTCATAAGTGAGTAGGCTGCCAACTTCATTGGCTAATTCACGGAAATCTTTGGTGCTGATTTCAGCTTCACGCATTAAACCTAATTTATGTTTTACAAGCGGGTGTTTTACTTCAACAATTTTCATTTTAAGCTCCTTAATTATTCAAATTTAGCTCTTATTTACTTGTGATTTAGCCAGTTCTTCATCTCTTAATACTCGGCGAAGAATTTTACCAACATTACTTTTTGGTAGCTCATCACGGAATTCAATATCTCTTGGGATTTTATAGCCTGTTAAGAATTGACGGCAGTAAGTACGAAGCTCATCACGAGTTAGGCTTTCATCTTTTTTCGTTACAAAAATTTTAATGCTTTCGCCCGAAGCCTCACTCGGCACGCCAATCGCAACAACCTCATTTACTTTTGGATTTTGCGAAATAACTTCCTCAATTTCAGTTGGGTAAACATTAAAGCCTGAGACGATAATCATATCTTTTTTACGATCAACAATGCGTAAATTCAGATCTTCTCCCATCACAACAATATCGCCTGTTGCCATCCAACCATCTTTTAACACTTCTGTGGTGTCTTTAGGGCGATTCCAATAACCCTGCATCACTTGAGGACCTTTAACCACTAGTTCCCCTCGCTCGCCTAATGGCACATCGTTTCCTTCATCATCAACAATACGAATATCTGTATTTGGCACAGGTACACCAATCGAGCCTGAATACTCTACCGAATCACTTCGTGTGGCAGAAATAAGTGGCGAACATTCTGTCATTCCATAGCCTTCTATAATGTGAACACCTGTTAAATCGTGCCAACATTTAGCAACACTTGATTGAATCGCCGCACCACCACCAACACTTAATTTTAAGTGAGAAAAATCGACTTCTTTCAAACTTTCATTATTAAGTAGGGCATTAAATAAGGTATTAACGCCGGTAATAACAGATACTCTGTATTTTTTGAGTTCTTTAATAAAGCCCGGGATATCTCGTGGATTTGTGATTAATAACCCTGTCAACCCTAACTCAATAAAGAGCAAACAGTTCAATGAAAGGGCTAAAACGTGGTATAGCGGTAATGGTACAAGGCCAATCAACCCCGTTGCATTACCTAATAAAGGTTCAACAATCCATCTGGCTTGCATCATATTCGCAATCAAGTTTTGATGAGTGAGCATCGCCCCTTTCGCTACACCTGTTGTGCCACCTGTGTATTGTAAAAAGGCAAGGTCAGAGCTTACTATTGTAGGTTTTACATATTGTCTTTGTTTACCGATACTTAAAACCTCTCTAAAACTCACAGCATGGGGCAACTTATATTTAGGCACTAATTTTTTCACATACTTCACAACAAAGTTTACTAAAGTACGCTTTCCGAATGAGAGCTGATCGCCCATTCTGGTTAAAATAACGTGTTTAATATTTGTGTTGAACACCACTTTTTCTAAAGTAGCCGCAAAGTTCGATACAATAACAATCGCTTTTGCCCCACTATCATTTAGCTGATGTTCTAATTCACGTGGAGTGTAAAGCGGATTAACGTTGACTACGACTAAACCTGCACGCAACGCACCGAATAATGCTATCGGATATTGCAATAGATTTGGCATCATTAAGGCAATACGGTCGCCTTTTTGTAAACGTAATTCATTTTGTAAATAGGCGGCGAAAGATCGGCTACGCTCTTCTAATTTACGATAGGTTAGAATTTGCCCCATATTAATATAAGCTGGAATATCCGGGTGGCGTTTTATCGCCGCTTCAAACATCTCTACTAACGATTCATATTGATTTGTTTCTATTGTTTTTGGTGAATAAGGGGGATAATTGTTAAACCATACTTTTTCCATTTTAGTCTCCTAAACCTTGCCTAAAAAGATAGGCGAAAAATGTACTTGCCGGCTGTATTTGTTAATCCATTTTCTAACAGCCCAAAATGAGATGCCTGTAAACAGCAATATTGCGAATAATACTATAAGTTCATTTGCAAAAAATTGAGAAAATCCGACCGCTGTTACCACTAATACAAAAAGTGGAATGCCATAAATTAAAAAAACACTTTTGAGTAAGGTATTTTCCGATAGCCCTAATTTGACTTTATCACCGACATTTAAAGGCTCATCAACTGCAATACTAAAACGGGGCGCTATTTTTTCTCCGGCTAACGCTGATAATGCTTTTGTACCACAAGCTGCTTTTGTTACACAACCATCACAGCCACTTTTTGCATAGCATTGCACAATAGCGATACCATTACGATATTCCACAACGGTCGCTTCTTCTATCATCATTGAGAATCTCCTTCTCTAAACTGAATATTTGTTAAAATGTGCTTAGCCGTCTCTAACGGCACATTGCCAATAATCACAATATCCCTATTATTAATTGTTTGATTCAAAATAGTTAATTTACCTTGTTGCCAAGCATAGTTGTCAAAATTAACACCTTGAACTGGCATAACATAAATAGTAAAACTCGATAGACCATCACTATATAAACGACTATCAACATACTCACTATCAAATTGATAAGCAGTTCCACTTACTGTTTGGCTCTGCACTAATCGAAAACCTATTGGTAGCTCATTCACCTCCCAATTATAAGGCGATGCCATCTTGTATTTTTGAGTGGAAGTTAATGTGGGAAGCATTAAAGCATCAATTGCATTAGCAATCATCGCAATTTCCTGAGATTGATAAAGTTGTAACACCCGAAATTCTTCTAAGACCACACTATCTTCATTTTGTAGCTGGCTTTTTAACAATAAATTGGTCTCTTCATCAATCCAAAGTGTGTAAGAATAGCGGAAATTATCTTTAGGTAAAATGCGAATAACTTTTGCTATCCTATCTGAAATACGATCTTTACCGGCATCTAAAAAGATATAGCCTTTTAAGTGGTGATAATCAGCATAAATAACATTAGGTAGGTTATCTAAAATATGGAGGCTACTTAAACTAAAAGGGCGGAAGTTGTATCCTAAATAACTAACATTGTTCTCTTTCAGGATAATTTCTTCTCGATTGTGATCAAGATTGAGTAATTGAGCATACTCTTTATCATTCACAAATGCGTGACGGAAACGGAAAGATTCAACGCTGGTATCTTGCTGAAGAATATAGAACAATTCGTAATTTGATTTTTTATGAGCTTCAGTCATTGAGGATAAATACAGCAAAGGCGTTTTAATTCCTGTGTCCGCCAATGCAAAAGTAGAACAAACGAAAATAGCAATGAGCATCAAAAAATATTTTCTTATCTTAATAAACATATTTATTCTCAAACCAAATTAAACTGATTTATTCTATCAAAAATTTTAGACTATTTCGCTATTTGCAAGTAATTTCTTGTTTTTTCGCTACATTTACATACAAAAAGCCACATAATTAATTGTTAATTATGTGGCTTCTCTTGTTATCTGAATCTATCTTATTTTTGCTGTTCTACTTGATTTGAAGAAGTTCTCGCTTTCTGCTTTTCCTCTTCTGATAAGGTTACACCTTGTACCGTATTTGTACGACGTTGTAACTCATAATTTTCTAATAACGCATTGATTTTACGTTGTTGAAGTTCAAGCTGTTCAGCAGTCGGCTGCTCTTTCTCAGGTCCATTATAGCTTACCGCTTCAACCGAATTACTGAAAGGTAATGTTTGCAATACCGGCTGAGTTTGAGCCACATCCTCACTAGTATTAAATGAATTTACACCAAATACAACAACTAAGCAGACTGAAGCAGCAATACCTGCCTGCATAATTGGCGTTCCCCAACGTTTGAGTTTAAGCAATAAACCTCTTGATTTTTCCACATTCTCTTGAGATTCAATTTCTTCATTTTCAAGTAGTGCTTCCATTTTGGTAGAAAAATCTACACCTAAGATAGCTTCATCGCCCTGCATCACGCTGCGAATAGTATGATAGCTTGCCCATTTTTGCTGTAATTCAGGGCTATTAATTAAGGTTTCTACAAACTCTTTATCAACATTCTGCCCGTCCATATAAGCAGAAAGGTATTCGTGTTGAGTAATGCGTTGTTGCATAATCGGCTCCAATGATTTCTGAGATTTTTTTAAAACTATTTTATTTCTATTTGACTTACTGCATAAGAGGCTGGACTTTTGCATCAATTGCTTCCCTTGCACGGAAAATACGTGAACGTACTGTTCCTACTGGGCATTCCATCACTTCTGCGATTTCTTCATAACTTAAACCTTCTAGCTCTCTTAAACGAATAGCGGTTCTAAGCTCATCAGGTAAATTTTCAATCGTATCAAAGACAACTTTCTTTAACTCTTCGGATAGCACCAAATTTTCAGGTGTATCACTTTCACGAAGCTGCGTACCAACATCGTAGCTTTCAGCATCTTCGGCTAAAATATCTTCTTTAGGCGGTCTTCTACCTAACGAAGTTAAATGATTTTTTGCGGTATTAACCGCAATACGGTAAAGCCAGGTATAGAATGCACTTTCCCCACGAAACGATTCTAAGGAACGGTAGGCTTTAATAAAAGATTCTTGCACAATGTCAGGAATATCGTCTCTTGCAACATAACGAGTGAGTAAACCTGCTACTCTGTTTTGATAACGTACTACAAGTAAATTAAATGCTTTTTTATCACCTTTTTGTGCTTTTTCGACTAATTCTTGGTCGGTGATCTGCTCGCTCAACTGCGGACTCTCCTAATAATAATGTGTCAATACCATTGCACACTTCTTTAGTGTGTGCTTTTTTCTAAAAGTTCCAATTAATTGGTAAATTTTTTTAACCTTTTTATTTTTTAATAAAACAAATAATAAGCGGTCGGATTTTAACGAAATTTTGCAAAAATTTCAAAAAATCTGACCGCTTGTATTGCCTTGAAAATAACAAATTATAATTTATTATTTCTTCCCTTTTATATCCGCCACTTTTTGTGAGCGATAAATTGCATTGATGGCATGAATTAATGCTCGTGCAGAACTTTCTACGATGTCTGTAGCTAAACCAACACCGTGAAATTTTCTGCCTTCATATTCCACTACAATATCCACTTGTCCTAAGGCTTCTGCACCCTCGCCTTTTGCTGTAAGGTTGTAGTGAGACATTTTAAGTTCCATACCCACAATGTTCATAATGGCATTGTAAGTGGCATCCACTGGTCCATTTCCTCCTTGAGAAGTAGCACTTTGGCGAACACCGTCTAACTCTACTTGTACAAATGCAGAAGCAGGTAAACCGCTAATTAATTGGGTTGTAATCACATCTAGTTTTAGTCTATCCTCTTCTCCTTGTTGCATATCAATGAATGCTAGAGCTTCTAGATCATAGTCAAATACCTGCCCTTTTTTATCTGCAAGCTGTAGGAAAGCCTCATAGAGTTTATCTAAATCGTAATCCGCTTCGGTATAGCCCATATCCGCCATATGTCCTTTCACTGCCGCACGACCTGAACGAGCAGTTAAGTTTAGCTTCTCTTTCTTCAAGCCAATAGTTTCTGGCGACATAATCTCGTAGGTATTTTTATTTTTCAGCATACCATCTTGGTGAATACCTGATGAGTGAGCAAACGCATTACTACCTACAATCGCTTTATTTGGTTGAATCGGCATATTGCAAAGCTGGCTCACCATTTGGCTGATACGGTGAATTTCTTGAGTATTAATGCGAGTATCAACGCCCATAAACTCTTGGCGGGTTTTAATTGCCATCACCACTTCTTCTAATGCCGTATTACCTGCACGTTCGCCAATACCATTAATGGTACATTCAATCTGTCTCGCCCCGTTTTGTACTGCCGTTAAAGAATTAGCAGTTGCCATTCCTAAATCGTTATGGCAATGTACAGAAACAATCGCTTTATCAATATTTGGCACACGGTTCATTACTTGATGAATAATATTGCCATATTCATTCGGTAAGCAGAAACCAACGGTATCAGGAATATTAACTGTCGTTGCTCCTGCATCGATTGCCGCTTCTACAATACGGCAAATGTTATCAATCCCTGTACGACCGGCATCTTCACACGAAAATTCAACATCATCCGTATAGCCTCTGGCACGTTTTACCGCTGTGACTGCCATTTCTACCACATCATCAAATGAACGTTTTAATTTAGCTTCAACGTGCAACGCTGAACTTGCGATAAAGGTATGGATACGAAATGCTTCTGCGACTTTTAAGGCTTCATAAGCAGCATCAATATCTTTTGCCACCGCACGGGAAAGTGCCGCCACACGACTGTTTTTGATATGACGAGCAATTGTTTGTACCGATTCAAAATCCCCCGCCGAAGAAACAGGAAAACCTACCTCCATTACATCAACACCTAAACGCTCTAAAGCAAGAGCAATTTGTAATTTTTCTTTTACGGTTAAACTTGCTTTTAGAGATTGTTCGCCATCACGCAATGTTGTATCAAAAATAATAATGTTATTGTTGCTCATAATAAAACCTTCATTTTATTGGATAAAAAAGCCCGCATTTTTAAGTGCGGGCAAGAATGTGGATAGTCCATTTACTTTTTCCAACCAATCTTTATCCTCGCACAGAATACGATAATAGAGATAATCGGAGTAAGGTAAATTTTTCCATATGTTGTGTTGTGTGTTTATGTTTGCATTGTTATTTGGTAAGTGTGTGTATATTATCGGCATCCCACTCAAAGTCAATAGCATTTTTCACTTTGCGCAACCGTTTACACCCCACTTAAAACTGGTCTAATTAGATTATTTTATTGAAAAAATCTTATTTTTTAGTGAAAAAATCTATCCAGCTACAAAGGTATAATACAAAGCATTAATTTTAATAAAAAAACAGTATTTAACATTTCATCAAAAATTTTATAAAAAAATGTAAATTTTTTAGTTTCCTTTGAAGTTTAAGATTAAATTTGATAGCCTTTCTTCCAATTTTTATATAAAGGATAGCAAGATGACCCTACCATTTCGTGCCATTATTTCCGATCTCGATGGTACGCTATTAAATGCACATCATAAAATTGGCAATTTTACGATTGAGACATTAGAAAAATTATCGCAAAAAGGCGTAGATATCTTTTTTGCCACAGGCAGGAATTACCCTGATGTTTCTCATATTATCAACAAAGTAAATGTTAAAAATGCAATGCTGGTTACCTCAAATGGGGCAAGAGCAAACAATTTGGAGGGTAAAAAAATTGTTAGCCACTACTTACCAGAAGATATCGCTGTTGAGTTAATGAATATTGAATTTGACGATAAAAATGTTTGCCTAAACAGCTATCAAGGCGATGAATGGTTTATTAATAAAGAAATTCCAGAGCTAAAACATTTCCACCAAGAATCCGGTTTTGGCTACCAAGTAGCGGATTTTTCTAACCATCACGGCAGAGAAACAGAAAAAGTCTTTTTTATCGGTAAAACGGCTGAAGCCTTAATCCCGATTGAAAATTACATTCAAGAAACCTATGGCAGCTGTGTACAGATGACTTATTCCGCACTACTCTGCCTTGAAGTAATGGCTAAAGGTGTATGCAAAGCAAATGCATTAGAAGAGTTAGTGAAACTGCGTGGATATACATTAAAAGATTGTATCGCCTTTGGCGATGGTATGAATGACGTAGAAATGTTAAACTTAGCGGGCAAAGGCTGTCTAATGGCAAATGCCGATCCTCGTTTAAAATTAGCATTACCAAACAATGAAGTGATTGGTTTCAATAAAGATGAGGCTGTCGCTAGTTATATCCGTGAAATCTTTGATATCATCTAAAATTGCAAATTTTTCTAAAAAAACGACCGCTTGTAGCACAACATATCACAAAGGAAAAGTATGAAACGTAAAACATTAGCCACGTTGGTGCTAATTGTCGCTATCGGAATAGGAGGATATTTTTACTACAATCAGCAAAATAATGAACAACAAATTCATTATATTACTGAGGCAGTTGCTCGAGCTGAAATCAATAAAAATGTACTTGCCACAGGTTCAGTGCGAGCCAGCAAACGCACAGAGGTTGGGGCTCAAGTTTCAGGTAAAATCCAAAAACTCTATGTAGAATTAGGACAAGCAGTTAAACAAGGTGATTTAATTGCCGATATTGACTCAAGTAACCAAAGCAATAATTTAAGCACCGCTCAAGCCCAACTCGCCTCATACAAAGCGCAGCTTACTTCTGCACAAGTTGCCCTTGAAGTGGCTCAATCTAATTACAATCGATTAAGCAAATTATATAAAGCAAACAGCACGTCTTTAACCGAATTGGAAACGGCGAAAAATACGCTTGCCTCAGCCAAAGCAACGGTTGATAACATCAAAGCACAGTTAAAATCGGCAGAAATTTCAGTTAATGATGCTCAAACCAATTTAAATTATACTCAAATCATCTCGCCAATGGACGGAGTGATTGTCTCTGTACCTGTTTCTGTTGGGCAAACAGTTAATTCTAATCAAACTTCGCCAACAATTGTGCAAGTGGCTGATTTATCTAAAATGTTGATTAAACTTGAGATTTCAGAAGGTGATATTGCTCAGGTTAAAGTTGGGCAACAAGTTAAATTTACTATCCTTGCTGAGCCTAATCGAGAATATTTAGCAACAATTGATTCTGTTGATCCTGCTCTCACAACCCTTACTGATAACAACTACACCGAACAGTCAGGAAATACGGAAGCGATTTATTACTATGCCAATGTATCGATTGATAATACCGATAAGAGCCTACGCATTGGAATGACAACCCAAGCTCAAATTACCATTGATAAGCGAGAACAGGTTTTAGTTGTTCCCACCAATGTGATTAAAAAACGTGGAAAAGAAAATTATGTATTGGTACTAGAGAATGGGAAATCCGTTGAAAAACCAATAGAAATCGGTATTTCAGATACTCAAAACACCGAAGTGCTATCAGGATTAAGTGAGAACGAGGCTATAATTGTTACACAAAGAGGAGAGAATGAACAAGTAAGCTCTACTAGAAGAGCAAGAATATTTTAGCATATAGGGCAAAATAGTTGGTCTTTTTGAACTTTATGCTCTATAAAATAAGCCCTTGCTTTTGGCAATGGCTTATTTTTTGTTATCGCTCTTGTAATGCTTGCTTCATTCTCGTTATCGGCCTAATTAAAGGGGCTGTAGTAGATTAGCCCTAAATCTCACACCATTTTCGCAACGTTTTGAGCTGTTCTTTTGGTGTATCAAAGTTAAACCGAAATTCACATTCCTTCAAGAATAAAGGGAAATTTTTTCGGTTAATTCCGTTATATTTTCGGAGTACTCGCTTCGCTTGATTCCAAAAATTTTCAATGCCATTGATATGGTTT
>NZ_JBGTYY010000011.1:7903-66387 GCF_041807705.1 Mannheimia kashgarensis | reverse complement strand
GTTTTTGTGATGAAAGTTATCGGCTCTCTAAGCTACACAACGAAGTGCTTTCAAGGGACGAGACGAGATGCCGATAACGGGTTGTGTTGCTTAGTTTAACTCATTTGAGATATACAAGGGACGGGTCCTGTGCCCGTCCGTTATGGAAATAAGCGAGGTATAGTAAAGATTTCGCACTATTTTGCAAGTTAATTATTGATGTTAAGAGTGGCAATGTAGTTGCAACTTACATCATTATTCAGCCAAAATTTTTCGGTTAATGGATTAAAATGGTAGCCTTTCATCTCTTGGCAACGAAGATCGGCTTGATCGCACCACGCCAACAATTCAGCTGGTTTGATAAATTTCTCAAATTCGTGCGTACCTTTTGGCAACATTTTGAGTACATATTCCGCCCCGATAATCACCAGCATATAGGCTTTGAATGTGCGATTAATAGTAGAGAAAAACAGCACGCCATCAGGTTTCAGCAAGGCTTTGCAGCTTTGAATGATGGGGAGCGGATCGGGAACGTGTTCCAGCATTTCCATACAAGTAATCACATCAAATTTTTCTTGATTACAAGCGGTCATTTTTTCTAAAAAATTTTCAATAGTAGTTTGCTGGTAATCAATTTCTAAGCCACTTTCTTTAGCGTGTTGTTTTGCGATTTCAAGCGGTTGAGAGGTCATATCAATACCTGTAACAACTGCCCCTTGCTTTGCCATCGCTTCACTTAAAATACCGCCACCACAGCCAACATCAAGCACTTTTTTGCCAAATAAGCCGTTCGATTTTTCCAAAATATAAGCTAAACGCAGTGGATTGAGCAGGTGAATTGGTTTGAAACTGCCGTTTGGATCCCACCAAGTTTGAGCCATTTTTTCAAATTTTGTGATTTCTTGCTGATCGACATTTTGCATAAGTTATTCCTATGGTAAATTTAAGGCGTTACTATAACGTATTTAACCTAAAAGGAAAATTAAAATGACAAGAATCAATCTTGTTCCGCCTACGGAATTGTGTGATCAACATTTACTTGCCGAACACCGTGAATTAACCCGTATTCCTAATGCAGTGGCTAAGGGTAAATTTAGCTTAAAAGGTCAGCCAGAAGATTATAAATTGGGCGAAGGGCACGTGCGTTTTTTCTTCAATAAACTCAGTTTTTTGAAAAAGCGTTACGATGCTTTGCACGAGGAGTGCTTGGCAAGAGGCTTTAATGTACAATATTTTTGGTCTGAAAATTTACCTCAAGATCCAAGTTTGTGGCTTGATTATCAACCAACAGACGTTGCTCTGGCAGTTAATCGAGAGAGAATTGCATTAAGAATGCCAGCAAATCCACGATTTACTGCAAGAAAATAACCGCTTGTACGCCCTTTTTATCACTTTTTATGCTATAATCTCGCTAATTTTTCGCCTGCATTTAGGCAATTCTTTACTATCAAATTAGGAAATTTCAATGAGCGAATTAGCCAAAGATATTATTCCCGTAAGTATTGAGGACGAGTTAAAAACCTCTTACCTTGATTATGCGATGTCGGTTATCGTAGGGCGTGCATTACCTGATGTGCGTGACGGTTTAAAGCCAGTACACCGCCGTGTACTTTTTTCAATGGAGCAAAACAGCAACACCTATAACAAACCGCACGTTAAATCAGCCCGTGTGGTGGGGGATGTAATCGGTAAATACCACCCGCACGGCGACTCTGCGGTGTATGACACCATTGTGCGTATGGCTCAGCCGTTCTCGCTTCGTTATATGTTAGTGAACGGTCAAGGTAACTTCGGTTCTATTGATGGCGATGCTCCAGCGGCAATGCGTTATACCGAAGTGCGTATGCAGAAAATCACGCAGGAATTATTAACCGATTTAGATAAAGAAACAGTAGATTTCTCGCCAAACTATGATGGCAAGGAGATGATTCCTGATGTGTTGCCAACCAAAATTCCAGCCTTGTTAGTAAACGGCTCATCGGGGATTGCAGTCGGTATGGCAACCAATATTCCGCCACATAACTTAGGCGAAGTGTTAGACGGCTGCTTGGCGTATATTGAAAATGAAGAGATTAGCGTTGAAGAGCTAATGCGTTATATTCCCGGCCCAGATTTCCCAACAGGGGCGATTATCAACGGCCATAAGGGGATTGATGATGCTTACCGCACAGGGCGTGGTAAGGTTTATGTGCGTGCAAAAGCGAGCGTTGAAACCACAGACAAAGGGCGTGAGCAAATTGTCGTTACCGAGCTGCCTTACCAAGTCAATAAAGCAAAATTAATCGAAAAAATTGCGGAATTGGTTAAAGAGAAGAAAATTGAGGGCATTAGCAAAATTGATGACTATTCCGACAAAAAAGGGATTTCGATTGTTATTGAAGTAAAACGTGATGCAGTGGGCGAGGTGGTACTAAATCACTTATATTCACTCACTCAAATGCAGGTTACTTTCGGTATCAATATGGTGGCGTTAGATAACGGTCAGCCAAAAGTGTTGAACCTCCGCCAAATCATCGAAGCCTTCGTGAAACACCGCCGTGAAGTGGTAACACGTCGTACCATTTTTGAATTACGCAAAGCCCGTGAGCGAGCCCATATTTTAGAAGGCTTGGCGATTGCATTAGCAAATATCGACCCTGTTATCGAATTAATCCGTGCCTCAAAAACGGCAGAAGAAGCTCGTGAAGGCTTACTCGCTCGCCCGTGGGCATTAGGCAATGTTGCCCCAATGCTAGAAGCAGCAGGTGTGGGAGCCTCTCGCCCAGAAGATTTACCTGAACACTTAGGCGTGCGTGATGGCGAATACTACCTATCTGAAGCACAGGCTCGTGCAATCTTAGAATTACGCTTACACCGTTTAACAGGCTTAGAGCACGAGAAAATTGTTGAAGAGTATAAAGAACTCCTAACGGAGATTGGCGAATTAATCCACATTTTAACCAGCCCAGAACGCTTGATGGAAGTGATTCGTGAAGAGTTAGAACGTGTGAAAGCTGATTTCAACGATGAACGCCGTACTGAAATTACTGCAGCCTCTGGCGACATCAACATTGAAGATTTAATTGCACAAGAAGATGTTGTGGTAACCCTTTCACACGCAGGCTATGTGAAATATCAACCGCTTTCAGACTACGAAGCACAGCGTCGTGGCGGTAAAGGTAAGTCTGCTACTAAGATGAAAGAAGATGACTTCATTGAAAAACTGTTAGTGGCGAACACGCACGATACGATCCTTTGTTTCTCAAGTCGTGGGCGTTTATATCAATTAAAAGTGTACCAATTACCACAAGCCAGCCGAGGAGCAAGAGGCACGCCGATTGTCAATATTCTACCGCTTGTGAAAGAAGAAAACGAGCGTATTACTGCAATTCTCCCAATTCCAAATGGCGAATTTAGTGCCGATAAATTTATCTTTATGGCAACTGCAAGCGGTGTGGTGAAAAAAGTCTCTCTTGATGCCTTTAGCAACGTGCGTGCAAGCGGTCGGATTGCGTTAAAACTTCGCGAAGGCGATGAGTTAATCGGTGTAGATATTACCGATGGCGAGAGCGAAATTATGCTCTTCTCGGCACAAGGAAGAGTGGTTCGCTTTGCTGAAACAGCGGTTCGTGCGATGGGACGTACCGCCACCGGCGTACGAGGCATTAAACTTTCTACCACCGAAATTTCAAGCGAAGAAATTGAAGAAGCCGAAATTATTGAGATTGAAAACGAAGATGCGGAAGAGACCTCAAGCGTTAGCCTTGATACCGATCGCGTGGTTTCACTTGTGATTCCTCATACCGCAGGTGACATTCTTACTGTAACCCAAAACGGCTATGGTAAACGAACGGTGATTAGCGAATATCCGGTGAAATCCCGTGCAACCAAAGGGGTGGTTTCAATCAAAGTGAACGAGCGAAACGGTAAAGTAGTAGCGGCTGTTCAAGTTGAGGAAACCGACCAAATTATGTTGATTACCGATGCCGGCACGCTTGTTCGGACAAGGGTTGCAGAAGTCAGCCTAGTCGGACGAAACACGCAAGGCGTTCGCATTATCCGCACCGCAGAAGACGAACACGTCGTCAGCCTAGAGCGAGTGTGCGAACCTGAAGAAGATGAAAACGAAAACATTGAGGCAATAGAAAATGCCGAAAATGTAGAAACATCAACCGAAGAATAATCTTAACAACACAAGCGGTCGAATTTTCAGAGAATTTTGCAATTATGCAAAAAATTAGGGAAATTCGACCGCTTGCTATTTTCAACACCTATTTTTGCGATCTGTGTCGAAAAATCCAGTTTTACTTTCCCCGCTTTCTTTCAAATTTAGTACAGTATCAGAGGTTTTACTTTTAAATGGTACTAAATTATGGTATTAATTCATCTAAAACGAAAATCTCAGAAAACGTTACGTCAAATTTATATACAGCCCATTTCAGCCAATATTAAGTGGAGAGATATTGAAGCTCTATTTCTTGAATTAGGAGCTGAGATTGAAGAACGAGAAGGCAGCCGAATTGCAGTTGTATTATTTGAACAAATCAGAGTTTTTCACAGACCGCACCCAAACCCCGATACCAATAAAGGTGCGATAGCAAGTATCAAAAAATGGTTATCTGAAAACGGAGTCATTCCTTATGCGTAATATTATGGAAATTAATGGCTATAAAGCTGTGATTGCATACGATCCTGAAACCGAATTATTTAGAGGCGAATTTATTGGCTTAAATGGTGGAGTAGATTTCTATGCAGATAATGTTGCCCAACTTAAGAAAGAAGGCGAAATCAGCCTAAACGTTTTTCTCGAAATGTGTGAAAAGAAAAATATTGAGCCATTTAAACAGTATTCTGGCAAGTTTAACATTCGCCTATCGCCAGAACTACATAAAGCAGCCGTTATGGCAGCAACGGCAGAAAATTTAAGTTTGAACGAATGGATTAGCCAAACATTAGCAAAAAGCGTGTGAAGCTATTGAAAATACAAGCGGTTGTTTTTTCATAATATTTTGCAAGTTGCAAAAGAACGGAGAAAAATGACCGCTTGTTTTACTATTTTTTTATATCAAATTTTTGCTTGGAATCTGTTAGAATCAACTTCATTTTTTCTAGCTGAGAAGATTATGGCATTACTCAACTTATCCAACGCCTATTTAGGCTTTGGCGATCACCCTTTATTAGATCATACTGAATTACACATTGAGCCAAACGAGCGAGTTTGTTTGGTGGGGAGAAATGGGGCAGGCAAATCAACCTTGATGAAGGTGCTTGCGGGCGAAATTCAGCTTGATGATGGCAAGCTAATTTTTGAAAAAGATATTGTCGTTACTCGTTTAGAGCAAGATCCACCTCGTCATATTCAAGAAACGGTGTTTGATTATGTAGCGGAAGGGATCGCGAATTTAAGCGATCTTTTAAAGCAATATCACCACATTTCACAACAAATGCTGACAGATTATAGCGATGAATTGTTAGTGAAATTATCGGCAGTTCAGGCTCAACTTGAACACAATAATGGTTGGCAGTTTGAAAATCGTATTCAAGATACGTTGAAATTGTTGGAACTAGATCCTGAAAAGCGTTTATGTGAACTCTCGGGCGGTTGGGTTCGCCGTGCGGCACTGGCTCGTGCGTTGGTGGCAGATCCTGATATTTTGTTGTTAGATGAGCCAACCAACCATTTAGACGTGGAAGCAATCACTTGGCTTGAGAATTTATTGCTTGATTTCAAAGGCTCAATCATTTTTATTTCTCACGACCGTTCGTTTATCCGCAAAATGGCGACTCGTATTGTCGATTTAGATCGTGGAAAACTCGTTTCTTACCCAAGCAATTACGATAAATATTTGGAAGAGAAAGCGGAAGATCTGCGTGTGGAAGCCTTGCAAAATGAGCTGTTTGATAAAAAACTAGCCCAAGAAGAAGTGTGGATTCGTCAAGGCATTAAGGCTCGCCGCACTCGTAACGAAGGGCGTGTGCGTGCGTTAAAAGCGCTGAGAGAAGAACGCCGTAACCGTCGTGAAGTGCAAGGTTCAGCGAAAATTCAGATCGATAACACGGCACGCAGCGGCAAAATTGTGTTTGAGTTAGAAAATGCTGGCTATGAAATTGAGGGTAAAACCTTACTCAAAAACTTCACTGCAACTATTCAGCGTGGCGATAAAATTGCATTGGTTGGCCCGAATGGCTGTGGTAAGACCACATTTATCAAATTATTACTGGGTGAATTGCAACCGACTTCAGGCTCAATCCGTTGCGGCACAAAATTAGAAGTTGCCTATTTCGACCAATATCGTGCCGAATTGGATTTAGAAAAAACAGTAATGGATAACGTGGCAGACGGCAAGCAAGATGTGGAAGTAAACGGGGTAAAACGCCACGTTTTAGGTTATCTGCAAGATTTCTTGTTCCCACCAAAACGAGCGATGACCCCTGTTAAAGCCTTATCGGGTGGGGAGCGTAACCGTTTATTATTGGCAAAACTGTTGCTAAAACCCAATAACTTATTAATTCTGGACGAACCGACCAATGATTTAGATGTGGAAACCTTAGAATTATTGGAAGATATGTTGGCAGATTATCAAGGCACGTTGCTGATTGTGAGCCACGACCGTCAATTTATTGATAATACGGTGGAAGAGTGCTATTTCTTTGAAGGCAATGGCGTATTGAATAAATACATCGGCGGTTATTTTGATGCGAAACAACAGCAGGAAAATTACCACGCAACCTTAGTTGCCAATTCGCAAAAAAATGAGAAAAAACAAACGCTTGTAGAAGAAACTAAGCAAGAAAAGCCAAAAGCAGAAGCGAAAAAGGTTAAGCTCTCTTACAAAGATCAGCGTGAATTGGAAGAGTTACCTGCAAAAATGGAAGCCTTAGAAGCAGAAATCGAAGCTCTACAAGCTGAAGTAAATAGTGCGGATTTCTTCTCAAAAGATCAGGCTTACACCAACGAAAAATTGCAAAAATTAGCGGACACCGAAGCCGCATTAGAACAAGCATTTGAACGTTGGGAAGCGTTGGAGAATATTAAGAATGGAAATGTTTGAATTTCAAATAGATAGTGTGGAAAAACAATTCAACAGAAATTAGCCCAAATAAGTCAGCAATCCGATATAAATTTTCTTTTAGCGGTTGAAAGTGGAAGTCGAGCTTGGGGATTTCCTTCGCCAGATAGTGATTATGATGTTAGAGCGATTTTTATTCGTCCAATATCAAGCTATCTTAGCATTGATATGCCAAAAGAAACTTTTGAATATATTGAAAATGAATGGTTTGATGTAGGTGGTTGGGATCTTCGTAAGGCATTGAGCTTGTTGCGTAAATCAAATCCTGTATTATTGGAGTGGCTAAATTCTCCTATTATTTATCAGCAATCTCCTCAATTTGTTCAGAGAATTCAGCCACTTTTAAATGATTATTTTCAACCAATTGTTTATTGATATATTAGAATTTAATAGAGAATATGCTTACGATTAATGATCTTAAACAACAAAATCTGATTTTATTTGAAGCTATTTCAGGTAGTAGAGCTTACGGTTTAGCGTTGCCTCATTCAGATGTTGATATTCGAGGTGTTTATTATTTACCAGAACAATATTTTTATGGTTTGAACTACATTCCCCAAATCAGTAATGAAACTAATGATGAAGTATATTTTGAGATTGGACGATTTGTGGAGTTATTACTACAAAATAACCCAAATGTTTTAGAATTATTAGCTTCGCCTGAGCATTGTATTCAAATCAAAAAGCCAATAATGAATTTGCTTAAGCGTGAGTATTTTTTATCGAAGCAATGTCAGCAAAGTTTTGCGGGATACGCTTTTGGACAGATTAAAAAAGCAAGAGGATTAAATAAGAAAATTGTTAATCCTTTACCTAAAGAGAAGAAAAGCCTATTAGAGTTTTGCTTTATTATCGAAAATGCACAATCTATACCATTAACGAAGTGGCTTGAAAAACAACAGCTAAGTCAAACTCAACTTGGATTGGTCAGTATAGACCATACAAAACATCTTTATGCAGTATTCGTTGATGAAAGACAAGAATTGGGTTATCAAGGGATTATAAAACAAGCAGAAGATTCGGTTATTTTAAGAAGTCGTGTTGCAATAGATATTTTCCCTGTTGCTTATTTATTTTTTAATCAGGACGGTTTTACAAGTTATTGTCGAGATTACCAATCTTATTGGCAATGGGTTTCAGAACGGAATGAAGAACGTTATAGCAATAATCAAGCTCACGGTCAGAATTATGATTCTAAAAATATGATGCATACTTTTCGCCTACTTGAAACTGCCAGAGATATTGCACTTTATCGGGAAATTATCGTTGAACGCCCAAATAGAGAAGCACTACTTGCAATTAGACGGGGAGAATTTAGCTACAAAGAATTAATTTCTCGAGCAGAAAAACTAATGGAAGAAGTAGAGATTTTATTCGCTAACAGTGATCTCCCTGAAACTGCTGATAGAAAAAAGGCATTGCAAGCATTAGTAGAAATTAGGCAGCAGCTATATAGTGGCACTATTTAAGTTTTATAGAGAGAGAAATGGAAAGACTAGACAATTACGAACAACGTTTTGGTGGAATTGGGCGGCTTTATACGCCTGAGGGCTTGGAGAAACTTCGCCACTCGCATATTTGTGTAATTGGGATTGGTGGTGTTGGCTCTTGGGCGGTAGAGGCGTTGGCTCGTTCGGGCATAGGCAAGATTACGATGATTGATATGGACGATATTTGTGTAACCAATATCAATCGTCAGATCCACGCAATGAGCGGCACGGTGGCTCAGCTCAAAACAGAGGCGATGAAAGAGCGTGTTGAGCGAATTAACCCCGAATGTGTGGTGGAGATTGTTGATGATTTCATCACGACCGAGAATATTCCTGATTATCTTAATCGTGGTTATGATTATGTGATTGATGCGATAGATTCGGTTAAAACCAAAGCGGCTTTAATTGCGTATTGCAAGCGTAATAAAATTAAGCTGATTACTACAGGTGGAGCAGGTGGGCAGACCGATCCTACCCAAATTCAAATTACCGATTTGAGTAAAACCATTCAAGATCCGCTTGCTTCAAAAGTCCGTTCGCTACTGCGTAAGGAGTACAATTTTAGCCAAAATCCAAAACGCAAGTTTGGTATAGATTGTGTGTTTTCTACTCAACCATTAATTTTTCCGAAAATGGGAGAGGGCTGCGAAGTTTCTGCCACAATGAACTGTGCGAATGGTTTTGGGGCGGTTACAATGGTAACGGCAACCTTTGGTTTTTTTGCGGTAAGCCGAGTGATTGATAAACTATTGAAGTAACAAGCGGTCAAAAAAAGCAAAGCTTTTTAAACGTTGGCTTGCCAACGGCGGCGAAGCCGTGAACAATCCTTAAAAGGATTGTGAANAGTGATTGATAAACTATTGAAGTAACAAGCGGTCAAAAAAAGCAAAGCTTTTTAAACGTTGGCTTGCCAACGGCGGCGAAGCCGTGAACAATCCTTAAAAGGATTGTGAATAAAAAAAGAGAATTTTTTTCAAATGATCAAGATTATGTAGCCAGTACAAAAATTATTCGTAGGGGCGGGTCCTGTGCCCGCCCGAATATTACGATTGGTTACGGGCGGGCATAGGACCCGCCCCTACAACGGTTTTATGGAATTTCTTACAAATAAAAAAGGAGAGAGTATGGCAGTACACAGAATTAACCCAAAAGGCAGTATGGAGCAGCTTTCCCATTTGGAAATGCAGCTATTAGCCCAAAATGCACAAGGGAATTTATATCAAATTTATCGTAACTGTTCGTTGGCGGTGCTTAATTCTGGTGTGCATACCGATGATAGCCGTGCGTTGTTAAATCAATATCCTGATTTTGAAATCCGATTATTAACCCGAGAGAAAGGCGTATCGCTTGAGCTTCATAATCCTCCGCCGACAGCTTTTGTTGATGGTAAGATGATTTTAAATATCCAGTACCATCTGTTTGCGGTATTAAGGGATATTGTGTTTGTAAATGCACTAAAAAATGCAATACCACCGCTTGAAAATACGTCCGTAGAAACGCTTACCACAAATATTGTGTTTTCGATTCTGCGTAATGCGAAAGCAATAGAGATGAACACTGATCCGAATTTAGTGGTCTGTTGGGGCGGTCATTCGATTAATGACATTGAATACCAATATTGCCGAGCGGTTGGGCAAGAGTTTGGCTTGCGTGAGTTGAATATTGTAACAGGTTGTGGAGCGGGTGTAATGGAAGCTCCAATGAAAGGAGTTACGATTGGGCACGCCAATCAGCGTTATAAAAATGGGCGTTTTATTGGCATTACTGAGCCATCAATTATTGCTTCTGAACCGCCAAATCCAATTGTGAATGAATTGGTCATTATGCCAGATATTGAAAAACGCTTAGAAGCCTTTGTTCGCTTAGGACACGCCATTGTTGTGTTTCCGGGCGGGCCGGGTACATTAGAAGAGCTGCTTTATATTATCGGTATTAAATTAAACCCAGCCAATAATGCTCAAAAATTACCGTTAATTTTAACTGCTCCAAAAGAGTCGGCTGATTATTTCTACGCTATTGATAAATTTATTGGCGATACTTTAGGCGAAGAAGCTCGCAGCCTGTATGAAATTATTATTGATGATCCAGTGCTGGTAGCTCGTAAGGTCAAGCAAGCGATGGTTGAGGTAAAAAACAGCCGTTATGAAAGTGGCGATGCTTATAACTTCAACTGGTCATTAAAAATTGAGGAAGATTTTATTACGCCATTTATTCCAACCCACGAAAGTATGGCAAATCTGAATTTAAGCCTAGAGCAGCCAAAAGAACAGTTAGCTGCGAATTTAAGACGAGCATTTTCAGGCATTGTGGCAGGTAATATTAAGCCTGAAACCTCAGATTTGATCGAACAATACGGTGTGTTTAAGTTACGAGGCGACCGCAAATTAATGGATCATATGGATAGATTGCTCGAAAGTTTTGTGGTTCAGCACCGTATGAAAATCCCAATGGGAGAAGCGTATCAACCTTGCTATGAAATTGTAAAAAAGTAATAGCAATAAGGGGGAGGTATGTATCTAAAGCATATTGAAATCAGTGGTTTTCGAGGCATTAATCATTTATCGCTACAATTACGCCCAAATATGGTGCTAATTGGTGAAAATGCGTGGGGGAAATCTAGCCTGATTGATGCCTTAAGCCTTATCTTTAACTTAGAACATAAGTTGTATCAGTTCCAGTTTAAAGATTTCCATATTCAATATACCGATATGCCAAGCCAAGTGCGAGACATCACGCTTATTTTTACTTTTTGTGAAGAAACTGCTGATGATGGCTCGCTGCTCCAACTTCCCTCAGCGTTGTTGCTCTGCTCATTTTATGTGGAGAACAAGCGGTGCATTTCCTTAAAAGTAACAGGAAAATTGTTAGACGAGCAGATTAGCACCGAATATCAGTTTGTCTCTCAAGACTTAACGCCCATTCAAATTGAGCAATCAGAAAAATGGATTGAGCAGTTTATTTATCATCACCCTGTTTACCGCTTGCGTGATGCACGGCTAAACAAGCGAGTGCATAATGAGCTATTACTCAATGGCTATAACCAGCCCGACACCGATTTTCAGCGTGAATTAAATGCCCTTTCTTCCCTGCTGAAATACTATTTCCTAACCAGCCAAAGTCGCCACCTAATGAAAAATAGTATGCAAGATACTACATTATGGTGGGAAAAAGTGAAATCGCTCTGTCTGCGTTTAAAGCAAAATGAAGAGTTGGTAGAGCAAGTTCAACAACATGTTTCGGATCTTTTCCTGTTTAATCCCAAAGCAGCAGTGATTGAAAAACCGATCATCTTATTTGAAGATTTTAATGCTTTTTTACATCCTAGAATGGTGGCAATTTTCTGGGAACTGCTCAGTTTTCTACCAAGCCAATGCATTACTACAACTAATTCCATTGAATTGCTTTCACAAGTGCCGTTACGAGAAATTTGCCGTTTAGTGCGTTATGAGGATCACACTCAAGCCTACTGGTTAGAGCGGCACAGTGTCGGTAAAGAAGATCTGCGTAAATTGACCTTCCATATCCATCACAACAGAGGATTAGCCCTATTTGCGAAAGCTTGGATCTTAGTAGAAGGGGAAACCGAAGTCTGGATTTTAGAAGAGTTGGCAAAAGTGTTAGAGATCAATTTAGAAATGGAAGGAATCAAAATTGTTGAATTTGCTCAATGCGGTTTACGCCCTCTTATCAAATATGCCAGAGCAATGGGGATTGAATGGTATGTGCTAACTGATGGCGATGATGCAGGCAAACGCTATGCCGAAACCGTTAAAAGTTTAGATGAAGATTTCGCTCAACGCTTAGCGGTATTACCGCAAAAAGACATTGAACATTTCTTCTATAAGGCAGGTTTACGAAATGTATTTGTTCGCCTTGCAAATTGGCGTTCTCAAGAAAAATACCCTGTTTCATATATTATCAAACGAGCCATTCAAAAAAGCTCCAAGCCCGATCTAGCCATCGCACTAGCCAATGAGATGAGAAATAGAGGCGTACATAGTGTGCCGCCGCTATTTAAAAAGCTATTCGATAATGTGTTAGCTTTAGTGAGAAAATAAGCGTAACAAGCGGTTAAATTTTTCAAATTTTTTGCAATTGCAAAGTTTTGATGAAAATTAACCGCTTGTGTTATTAGCTTTCTGCTTTGTTAATTAAGAATTGGGTTAAAAGATTAACCGGGCGACCTGTTGCCCCTTTCGCCGCACCTGATTTCCAGGCTGTGCCGGCAATATCTAAATGTGCCCAAGTGTATTTTTTAGTGAAGTTTGATAAGAACTGCCCTGCAGTAATAGCTCCACCTAAACGCCCGCCGATATTGGCAAGATCGGCAAAGTTCGATTTAAGTTGTTCTTGATATTCTTCCCCTAACGGTAAACGCCACGCTTTGTCGTCTGCTTGCTCTGCTGCCGTTAATAGCTCGTTAGCTAAACTGTTAGATGGCGACATCAATCCGCTGTTATGATTACCTAAGGCAATCATACAAGCCCCTGTGAGGGTAGCAATATCAATCACTAACTCCGGATTAAAGCGTTCAACATAAGTAAGTGTATCGCACAGCACTAAACGCCCTTCCGCATCGGTATTTAAAACCTCAACGGTTAAGCCCGACATTGTAGTAAGAATATCGCCCGGGCGGTAAGATTTGCCATCAACCGCATTTTCACAGCCTGCTAAAACGCCGATAACATTAAGCGGTAATTTCATTTCAGCAACAGCTTTCATTGTGCCGTAAACGCTCGCCGCTCCGCACATATCGTATTTCATTTCATCCATTGCTTCTGCTGGTTTGATGGATAAACCACCTGAGTCAAAGGTTAAGCCTTTGCCCACTAACACAATAGGTTTAGCGTCAGGATTTGGGCTGCCTTTATATTCAATCACGGAAAGGAAGGCTTCGTTTTCAGAACCGCGAGAAACGGCTAAATAAGCATTCATACCTAGCTCTGCCATCTGTTTTTCATCAACAATGGTGGTTGAAATCGACTCGTAATGTTCCGCTAATTTTTGTGCTAATTCGGATAAATAGGCTGGATTACACACATTCGGTGGGCAATTCGCCACATTTTTCGCACAACTTACGCCAAAGGAAATCGCTTTTCCGTGCTCTAATGCACGTTCAGCTTCCGCTAAATCTTTGCGGTTTGCAACATTAAACACAACACGGCGTAATTCACGGCGAACTTCAGGTTTAATGCTTTTGAAATCGGTATAAGCATATTGATTCTCTTGAATTGCTTCTACTGCAAAACGAACATTCCAATAAGCGGATCTGCCTTTAACGTGTAATTCAGTTAAGAAACAGACAATTTCCATTGAGCCTGTGTCATTAATCGTTTGTACAGTTTTTTGGATAATCTGTTTGTATTGACGCTCGGTTAATTCACGCTCTTTGCCGCAGCCAACCAGCAAGACACGATCAGCAGGCACATTGGGTACATTGTGTAATAATAAAGTTTGCCCTGCTTTACCTTCTAAATCACCACGTCTGAGGAGCGAGCTAATATAACCATTACTTAATTTATCTAATTGTTCTGCAGCAGTACAAAGTCTGCGAGGTTCATAAACCCCCACCACCAAACAAGCAGTTCTTTGTTTCTCAACACTGCCGTTTTTAACGCTAAATTCCATTATCTTCCCCCATTTATTGTTTAAGTTTCGCTAGAGTGTTCAATAATAAATAAATGCGTAGTATAAATAAAATTTTCAAAAATTTACGCTTTATATTGAAATATCAGCCAATTTTTTGGTCAAATAGATAATTTTACTGGTTTTTCTTTTAGTTTGCTTACTTTATACTAGAAAGAAATATTGAGATTTAGAGATTATTGGAGATAAAAATGCGGTTATTAAGTAAAGCATTGATTGCAGCTATGGCTGGATTATTTATTCATACATCTACATTAGCCAACGATGATGCTCAAATTAGCCGCTATGAGCAAGCTAAATTACGCCTTTCTTATGAAGGAGATGTGGGAAATTTACTTCAACAACTTTCGCAACGCTTGAAAGTGGGCTTTATTGCTTATGATGTGGATACAACCCGCAAAGTCTCAATTCAAAATAATACTGAAACTTCCATTAAAAATATTAATGAACAAATTGGCAAACAGCTCTCTGATACTGATGTTCGTTTTGAAAAAATAGGCGAACGTTTATTTATGGTGATTTCTGCGAAAGGTGTTGAGCCATTATTAAAAGATCTCCCACAAAAAGAGCAATTTGTTGGAGATGTTATTTTTGATGGCGAACAAACAACAGCTCAATCTACGGTAAATACAGGATCTCAATCAGACTCAGCAGCTAAGGTGCAAAATATTTTTAGTATTGCGACAAATAAAGAGAGTATTGCTGCAGCAAAGAATAAAAAATCTCCTCAATATAAAACTATTACTAAAGAAGACTTAGGCTTGAAAAACATTAGAGTAACACCATTAGGAACTTTCTTGATTTTTGATAGCCAAGTAGAAACAGAAAAATTAACGGTAAAAGGGAATTTTGAAGCGTTAGCACAAGGGGAGAATATTATTGCAATTCTCCACCAAAAAACAGAAGCTCCATCTAAGATCGAGGTAGTAAATGAGCAGGGGAAAAAATTAATTCTTGATGCGTATAAAGCAAGTTTATCTAAAAAATAAATAATGAACTTTATGCACGATTAAACAGTGTGTGATTTTTCCATAGATGATTTTTGGGATTAAAAAAGGTATCATTACGCATTCGTATTCAAGTTAAGCATTTGTAAAAGATTTCAGAAAAATAACCGCTTGAATGTGGTTTTTTAGTTTTAGATGTTATAGAGAAAAATTTGTGATTTTAGGTCGATATTTAACCAAAGAGATATTTAAAAGCCAACTAGCCATATTATTTATATTATTGTTGATTTTCTTCTGTCAGCAATTAGTCCGTGTATTAAGTTCGGCGGTAAGTGGGAAAGTGCCTGCTGATTTAGTGGTGAGTTTATTGGGTTTAGGTATGCCGATGATGGCACAGCTTATGCTGCCGTTATCCCTTTTTATTGCGCTATTATTAACATTAGGGCGTTTTTATGCGGAAAGTGAAATTACCGTAATGCGTGCTTGTGGAATCGGGCAGGGTTTACTGGTAAAAGCGGCAATGTTTCTCTCTATTTTTACTACTGCATTAGCTGTATATAACGTATTTTGGCTTACGCCTTGGTCGATTAATAAACAGAGTGAAATGTTAGCGGAAGCGAAAGCTAACCCACGTTTTGCGGCACTTTCTGCCGGGCAATTTATGTCAGCAGGGGGCTATGTGCTGTTTATTGATAATATCGAAAACAACAGCTTAAACGATATTTATGTATTCCAGCCTGAGCAACAGAAGAAAAATAAGCCCTCTGTGGTTGTAGCTGAATCCGGCACATTACAAGGCTTACCGAATGGTGATCAGGTCTTAACACTCGCTGAAAGTAAACGTTTTGAGGGAACGCCACAAAGCCCCGATTTCCGTATTTCTCATTTTGAAAATTATTCTGCTTATTTAGGCTATCAAGATGTAGAATCAAGCGAAAAATTAGTTCAACGTGCAGACTTTAAAACCTTAATGGAAAGTGATTCCCCAGAAGCTAAGGCCGAATTACATTGGCGTTTAGCGCTAATTTTAGCTGTGCCGTTAATGGCATTATTGGCAGTGCCGATGAGTAGCGTAAACCCTCGTCAAGGACGTTTTGCAAAATTACTGCCTGCGTTACTGCTTTATTTAATCTATTTCTTACTGCAAAGCTCGTTAAAATCATCGGGTGGTTCGGGCAAGCTCAATGCAGAAATTTTAATGCCGTTGGTGTCAGTTGCCTTTTTAATTCTAGGTATCGTATTAAATATGTGGAATGGCAAATTGATGTCGAAATTACGCTATCAGTTCGGCGCTAAAAAAATCACTAATAAGGCGGTAGCATAATGAAATTTCTCTCAATGAATATTTTAGAACGCTACATCGGCAAAACGATTTTATCAGCTATTTTCCTCACCCTGTTTTTGTTGGTCGGATTAGGGGCAATCATCAAGTTTGTCGAAGAGTTTCGTGATGTCGGGCGTGGTTCTTATGATGGTTTAAAAGCCGCTTACTATACCTTTTTAACCATTCCCAGAGATATTGAAACTTTTTTCCCAATAGCAGCACTATTAGGTTCACTTTTAGGTTTGGGTAATCTTGCTAGCCGAAGTGAATTAGTGGTAATGCAATCTTCAGGGTTTTCTCGTTTTCGTATTGGCTTAGCCGTGATGAAAACCGCATTGCCATTGGTGATTTTTACGATGATTATTGGCGAATGGGGCGTGCCACAAACCGAACAATTTGCCCGTAATATGCGTTCTGTTGCACAAAGTGGCGGTTCAATGCTTGCCACAAAAGATGGTTTTTGGGCGAAAGATGGTAGCTCTTTTATCTATATTAACCGCATCAATAATGAAAAAAGCCTGAGTAACGTCTTAATTTACGAATTTGGCGAAGGCGACAATAAACGTGAATTGAAATCGGTGTTACGAGCAGGTTCAGCCAAATATAATGCTGAAAAAGGTTGGATACTCTCTAAAGTAGAAAAATCAGAAGTGGGTGAAAACCAAATCCAACAAGGTAAACAGCCGGATCAAGTATGGCAAACCAGCTTAACACCAAGCAAATTAGGCATTGTTTCACTTAAGCCGGAATCTCTTTCGATTTCAGGTTTGGCAGATTATGTCGGCTTCCTAAAAGATACAGGGCAAGATCCGAAACGCTTTGAAATTACCTTCTGGCGTAAGGTCTTCCAGCCTATCTCAATGGCGGTGATGATGCTGCTTGCGATCTCCTTTATTTTTGGCCCGCTTAGAAGCAGCACAATGGGGGCGAAGATCGTAATTGGTATTGTGGCTGGCTTTATGTTCTATGTTGCAAATATTGTATTTGGGAATTTAAGCCTCATTGCCACTTGGCTACCTGTGCCTGTTGGAGCATTAATTCCGAGTTTGCTCTGTCTAGTAATCGTTTGGTGGTTACTCAGTAAAAAGCGTGATTAATTCGTAGGGGCAGGTCCTGTGCCTGCCCTAACATTTTAATGGTAATCGGGCGGGTACAGGACCCGCCCCTACGATATATTCTGTTTATTCCGATTTCTTATGTCTGATTGTCGTTTCGTTCATTTAAAAGTACACAGTGATTTCTCTATGATTAATGGTTTAGCGAAGGTTAAATCATTAGTCAAAACTGCCGTTGCCAATAATATGGTGGCAATGGGCTTAACTGATTTCACCAATTTTTGTGGCTTAGTAAAATTTTATGGCGAAGCGTTAGGAGCAGGCATTAAGCCGATTATCGGGACAGATGTTTATGTCAAATCTGAGACGGGCAATGATGATTATTTTGAGCTAACACTACTCGCCAAAAACAATAAAGGCTATCACAATATTACCCAAATTTTGTCTAAAGCCTATCAACAAGGTTATGTTGAACTACCAATGGTAGAAAAAGAGTGGCTGGCTGAACTGAATGAAGGCATTATTATTCTCTCGGGCGGGAGAATGGGCGATGTGGGCAAAGCCTTACTAAAAGAAAATCTAACAGAAGCCGTAGAAAAACTTGCTTTTTATCAACAATACTACCCAAATCATTTCTATATGTCGGTTTGCCGTACTGGGCGGGCAGATGAAGAACGCTACATTAAACAAGCGGTCGAATTTTCACAAAAAAATGCAATTCCATTAGTGGCAGTGAACGATGTTGTTTTCCTAAAAGAAGATGACTTTGATGCTCACGAAATCCGTGTGGCAATTCATGACAGCTACACCTTAGACGATCCGAAACGCCCGAAAAAATATTCGCCGAAGCAATATTTCCGTACAGAAGAAGAAATGTGCAAGCTATTTGCGGATTTACCAAGTGCCTTAGCCAATACGGTAGAAATTGCGAAACGTTGTTCGGTTACGGTTCGTTTAGGTGAATATTTTCTACCTAATTTCCCAACTGGCGATCTTTCAACCGAAGATTTTTTAGTGAAAAAATCCAAAGAAGGATTAGAAGAGCGTTTGGAATTTTTATTCCCTGATCCTGAAGAAAGAGCTAACAAGCGGTCAGTTTATGACGAAAGATTGCAAGTTGAGCTAGACGTAATCAACCAGATGGGCTTTCCGGGCTACTTCCTGATCGTGATGGAGTTTATTCAATGGTCGAAAGATAATGATATTCCTGTGGGGCCGGGTCGTGGTTCGGGTGCTGGATCGCTCGTAGCGTATGCGTTGAAGATTACCGATCTTGACCCATTAGAATTTGATTTGCTTTTTGAGCGTTTCCTCAACCCTGAACGTGTTTCAATGCCTGACTTTGACGTCGATTTCTGTATGGACGGGCGAGATCGTGTGATTGAGCACGTTGCGGAAACCTATGGGCGACAAGCGGTATCCCAAATTATCACCTTTGGTACGATGGCGGCGAAAGCGGTAATTCGAGATGTAGGGCGTGTGTTAGGACATCCTTATAGCTTTGTGGATCGTATATCTAAACTGATTCCGCCTGATCCGGGAATGACGCTCGAAAAAGCCTTTGCCGCAGAACCAAAATTGCCAGAACTCTATGAAGCCGATGAGGAAGTGAAAGATCTTATCGATATGGCTCGTAAGCTAGAGGGCGTAACTCGAAATGCAGGTAAACACGCAGGGGGAGTGGTAATTGCTCCGACGGCAATTACCGATTTTTCACCGCTTTATTGTGATAGTGAAGGTTTGCACCCTGTTACCCATTTTGACAAAAACGATGTGGAATATGCAGGCTTAGTGAAATTTGACTTCTTGGGGCTGCGTACGCTCACCATTATTAAATGGGCGTTAGAGATGATTAACGAGCGTTTAGCTCGTGAAGGCAAAGAGCCGATTCGGATTGAAACCATTCCACTCGATGATAAAAAATCCTTTGATTTATTACTGGCGGCAAAAACAACGGCGGTGTTCCAGCTAGAATCGAGAGGTATGAAAGACTTAATTTCACGCCTGAAGCCTGACTGTTTTGAAGATATTATCGCTCTAGTAGCACTGTTCCGCCCCGGCCCTCTTGAGTCGGGAATGGTGCAGAACTTTATTGACCGTAAACACGGTAAAGAAGAGGTGTCTTACCCTGATCCGCAATATCAGCACGAATGTCTAAAGCCGATTTTAGAGCCAACTTACGGCGTTATTGTTTACCAAGAGCAAGTAATGCAGATTGCCCAAGAGCTTGCAGGCTATACGTTGGGCGGAGCGGACTTACTCCGCCGTGCAATGGGTAAGAAGAAACCGGAGGAAATGGCTGCACAGCGTGAAGTGTTTGAAAAAGGGGCGGAAGCCAAAGGGATTGACGGTAAACTTGCCGGTCAAATTTTTGACTTGGTGGAAAAATTTGCAGGCTACGGCTTTAATAAATCGCACTCTGCGGCGTATGCATTAGTTTCCTATCAAACACTTTGGCTAAAAGCCCATTATCCTGCGGAGTTTATGGCGGCGGTAATGACTTCTGAGATGGATAATACCGATAAAATTGTTGGTTTCTACGATGAATGTATGAATATGGGGCTAACTGTTGTGCCCCCTGATGTAAATAGCGGCAAACATCGCTTTAGTGTGAATGAAAAAGGCGAAATTGTGTACGGTTTAGGGGCAATTAAAGGCGTTGGAGAAGGCCCTATCGAGGCGATTTTAACTGCTCGTAACAAAGATGGTAAATTCAAAGATCTGTTTGATTTAACTGCCCGTGTCGATCTGAAAAAAATTAACCGCCGAACTTTTGAAGGTCTGATTATGTCAGGGGCTTTCGATAAGCTCGGTCCACACCGTGCGGCGTTAATGAAAAATTTAGAAGATGCACTCAAAGCCTCGGATCAACACGCTAAAATGGAAGAGTTAGGGCAGAGCGATATGTTCGGTGTGCTAACTGAAACCCCTGAAGAAGTGCAAAATGCCTATGCCAATACGCCAAAATGGTCTGAACAAACCATTTTAGATGGCGAACGTGCCACATTAGGGCTTTATTTAAGTGGACACCCAATCGGCAGATTCTTAAAAGAGTTATCACATTATGCACCAAATAGACTGAACGAACTTCAGCCAACGTTTAGAGGGCAGATGACAACAGTTTCTGGCATTGTAATGGCATCACGAGTGGCGGTAACAAAACGTGGTAGCCGTATCGGCATTGCCACAATTGAAGATCGTTCGGGCAAGCTCGATATTACCCTTTTCTCTGAAGCATTGGAAAACTTTGGGCATTTAATGCAGCAAGATCAAATTATTGTGGCAACAGGCTCGGTGCAGTTTGATGATTTCAGCGGGGGATTAAAAATGTCGGCAAGAGAAGTATTATCCCTTGATGAAGCTCGTAGCCGATTTGCGAAAAGTTTGGCGTTGGCTATCAGCCAAGATCAATTATCTGTAAATTTTGTAAGAAAAATGACCGCTATTATTGAGCCTCACAAGGAAGGCACAATGCCTTTACATTTCTACTATCAAAGCCCAGAAGGGAGAGCGTTGTTAAAAGGAGGTGTGGAATGGCGGGTCACGCCGAATGAGCAAATGTTCTCGGAGCTAAAAGAGCTACTGGGGGAAAATTCGGTGGAATTAGAGTTTGAATAGTAGTAGGGACAGACTCTGTGCCTGTCCACATTAGATACTTTATTTATGGGCAGGCACAGGGCCGCCCCTACATAATTATTTGTATTTTTTGTGATATTCACGTTTAATGAATTCAAGCTCTGAAACCATCATTTTGGCTTCTTGTAACTCGCCTGCTTGTGCTTTTTCATCGGCTTTTTTCACCACGTCAATTAGTTTTTGCATACCTGCTTGGTAATCAGCTTCGTCAGTTTTATCTCCTTCAACTTTATTTGGAAAAATTGCTTTGGTTTTTTCCGTAATTTCGATGAAGTTTTTTGCAGCTTGTTGAAACTCTTCTGAAGAATTAGCTCGCAATAATTTATTTGCGTTCATATTCATCTGCATCATTTCCATTTTAATGCTTTGAGCATTGCTTAAGGTCGAGAAGGCAAGCAATGTTGCTGCGAAAAAGAGTCTAAGTTTCATCGTATTTCCCCCACATAAAAAATGTGATTTTACTGGATTGACTTGCCAATATGCAAGATTTCTTAGAAAATAGACCGCTTACGTTTTCCTTGAGTGGAAAACCCTGACTTGTTATCAGAAAAAGAGATTACCTATGACTTTAAAATATGCCAAACCTGAGCTGCTTTCACCTGCAGGTTCTTTAAAAAATATGCGTTATGCTTTTGCTTACGGTGCAGATGCAATTTACGCAGGTCAGCCACGCTACAGCTTGCGTGTGCGTAATAACGAATTTAACCACGAGAATTTAAAAATTGCCATTGATGAGGCCCATTCATTAGGCAAAAAATTCTATGTGGTAGTGAACATTGCCCCTCACAGCTCAAAATTAAAAACCTTTATTAAAGACTTAAAAGTAGTTGTGGATATGAAACCGGACGCATTGATTATGTCTGACCCTGGCTTAATTATGCTTGTACGTGAAAACTTCCCTGAAATGGATATCCACCTTTCTGTTCAAGCCAATGCGGTGAACTGGGCAACGGTAAAATTCTGGCATCAAATGGGTTTAACCCGAGTGATTTTATCGCGTGAATTATCGCTTGAAGAGATCGAAGAAATTCGTAAGCAAGTGCCGGAAATGGAATTAGAAATCTTTGTTCACGGCGCATTATGTATGGCGTATTCTGGTCGTTGCTTACTTTCGGGCTATATCAATAAGCGTGATCCAAACCAAGGCACTTGTACTAATGCGTGCCGTTGGGAATACAAAATGGAAGAAGGTAAGGTGGACGAAGTAGGGCAAATCGTGCCGAAATACCAGCCTGAAATTGAGGTAAAAAATGTCGCTCCAACCTTAGGAGCAGGGGAGGTAACAGATAAAGTGTTTCTCTATACCGAATCACAGCGTCCAGACGAGCAAATGACAGCCTTTGAAGACGAACACGGCACCTATTTTATGAACTCAAAAGACTTGCGTGCGGTGCAACACGTTGAACGTTTAACTCAAATGGGCGTACATTCCCTTAAAATTGAAGGACGTACAAAATCGTTCTATTACTGTGCGAGAACCGCCCAAGTTTATCGTAAAGCGATTGATGATGCCGCGGCAGGTAAACCGTTTGATGAGAGTTTGATGGATACGCTAGAAAGCCTTGCGCATCGTGGCTATACCGAAGGCTTCTTACGCCGTCATACCCACGATGAATACCAAAACTATGAATACGGCTATTCAATTTCAGAACGCCAACAATTTGTGGGCGAATTTACGGGTAAGCGTAATGCTGAAGGTATGGCGGAAGTCGCTGTTAAGAACAAATTCTTAGTGGGTGATTCAGTTGAAATGATGACACCAAAAGGTAACATCGTATTTAAAATTGAGCGTATGCTGAACCGCAAAAATGAAAGTGTCGATGCGGCACTTGGTGATGGACATTTTGTCTTCTTAGAGGTACCACAAGACGTTGAGTTGGATTTCGCTCTTTTAATGCGTAACCTAGTGAATGCGAATACTCGCAATCCACACCAGGCCTAATTAGGTTAAAAGAATGTAAACCACGAAATCCAAACTATTTCGTGGTTTATTTTTAGGTATAATGAGGGGTAATTGCAAAAAAATGAGAAAAAAAGACCGCTTGTAAGGAAAATAAATGCTCCGTTTACTCTATATCTGTTTAAGTTATTTATTACAACCCGTTGTGCTTTTTCTAATGTGGTACAAAGGGCGTAAACAACCCGCTTATCGCAAGCGTTTATGGGAGCGTTATGGTGTTTATGACGAAGCCGAAAAACCAAATGCTAAAGGGGTAGTGATTCACGCCGCCTCTGTAGGCGAAGTGATTGCGGCAACACCACTGATTAAAGAGATTGGAAAACTATATCCGAGTTTGCCACTAATTGTTACCACCGTTACACCAACAGGTTCAGATCGAGTAATGGCTGCTTTTGGTGAGTCGGTTTCACATTTTTATTTACCTTATGATTTACCCGATGCGATAGAGCGTTTTCTGAATTTTGCGGATCCCAAATTAATGATTGTGATCGAAACCGAGCTTTGGCCAAATTTAATCCGTAAAGTAAATAGGAGAAATATTCCGTTTGTGATTGCGAATGCCAGACTTTCGCCTCGTTCCGCCAAACGATATGGTTGGATTAAAGGTAGTATGAAGGATATGCTCAATCAAATTTCACTGATTATGGCACAAGATGAAGTGAGTAAAGATCGCTATTTGGCATTAGGCTATAACCCTGCCAAAATGGTGAATACCGGCAATCTTAAATTTGACTTGGAAATTACGCCGGAGCTACATCAAACCGTGCAAGAAACAAAATCAGCTCTGAATTTACAGTCAAGACCGATTTGGATTGCGGGCAGTACACACGAAGGTGAAGAGAAACTGATTTTAGAAGCCCATCAAATTTTGTTGAACAAGTACCCTGATTTAGTATTGATTTTAGTGCCGAGACACCCTGAACGCTTCACGTTAGTTGAGCTTTTAGTTAAAAAATCAGGTTTGGAGTATGTAAAACGTTCGGAAGGTGAGCCATTAAATCAAGAAACAAAAGTATTGCTAGGCGATACAATGGGCGAAATGATGTTACTCTATGGGCTGTCTGATATCGCATTCGTTGGGGGGAGCTTAGTTAAGCACGGCGGACATAATCCGCTTGAGCCAATAGCTTTTAACATACCGGTTATTTCAGGGTTGTTTACCTATAATTTTCCGAAAATATTTGAAAAATTGAGGGAAGTTAGAGGTGTAATTGAGGTTGAAAGTTCTACTGAAGCCTTAGCCGACAGTATTCAAGTATTATTAACGCAGCCCCAAATCGGGCAAGAAATAGCAGCTTCAGGATTTAGTGTATTACAAGAAAACCAAGGGGCATTAAAACGGCATTTAGATTTACTTGCTCCTTATTTAGAGAAATAAAATGAGCTATAACGTTATTTATGCAGGGACTTTTGACCCTATTACAAATGGGCATTTAGATATTATTCGCAAGGCTTCAAATCTTTTTGGAAAAGTGATTGTGGCGGTGGCGAAAAACCCAAGTAAGCAACCACTTTTTGAGTTGGAAGAGCGTGTTGAATTAGTCAAACAAAGCTGTCTTGGGCTTGATAATATTGAGGTGATTGGCTTTAGCGGTTTACTTGCCGATTTTGCGAAAGAACAAAATGCAAAAGCCTTAATTCGTGGTATTCGTGGAGCGGATGATATTGACTACGAAATTCAACTGGCTCAACTAAATTACAAATTATCAGGCGATTTAGAAACGATTTTCTTACCGCCTTCGATAGAGTGGCGTTATCTTTCTTCTACAATGGTAAGAGAGATTTATCGACACAATGGCGATATTAACCAATTTGTACCACAAGCGGTTAAAAATGCCCTAAAATTTACAAAATAATTGAATTAAAAGTAGGAAATAAAATGAGGCAAGATGCACAAAATTTAATTTGGATCGATCTTGAAATGACAGGGTTAGATCCGGAAAAAGAGCGTATTATTGAAATTGCAACAATCGTAACGGATAAAGATCTGAATATTTTAGCGGAAGGTCCTGTTTTGGCGGTTCATCAATCTGATGAGCTATTAGGCAAAATGAGTGATTGGTGTGTGAAAACGCATACTGCGAATGGCTTAATTGAGCGTGTAAAAGCGAGTAAACTGACTGAGCGTGCAGCAGAATTGCAAACCCTTGATTTCTTAAAGTGTTGGGTACCAAAAGGAAGTTCGCCCATTTGTGGAAACAGTATTGCACAGGATAAGCGTTTCCTTTATAAATATATGCCTGATTTAGCGGATTATTTCCACTATCGCCATTTAGATGTGAGTACCTTAAAAGAGCTGGCTCGCCGCTGGAAGCCTGAGATTTTGGATAAATTCAGTAAAGGGAACACCCATTTAGCGTTGGACGATATTCGTGAATCCATCAACGAATTAAAATTTTATCGGGAACATTTTATTAATTTAGACGAAAAATAATGACAAATTCTCTCTCTTTTTACTGCGAAGATGAAACTAAATTACTAGAATTTGGTCAATCATTCGCGTTAGAACTTAAAAACTATTTGTTGCAAGAGAGTAAGCACTCTCTGGTTATTTATCTCAATGGCGAGTTAGGGGCAGGTAAAACCACCTTAACTCGTGCTATTGTGAGAGCGTTTGGGCATCAAGGCAATGTGAAAAGCCCCACTTATACGTTAGTGGAAGAGTACCATCTCGCCCCTTTTAATATTTACCATTTTGACTTATATCGCTTAGCTGATCCAGAAGAACTAGAATTTATGGGCATTCGTGATTATTTCAAACCACAAACATTATGTTTGCTTGAATGGGCAAGCAAAGGCGAGGGAATGATTCCAGAGGCTGATTTTATCATTCAAATCGATTATATGAATGAAGGGCGACAAATTACGGTTGTGCCACAAAATCAGTTCGCAACAGATATTTTAGTAAATTTTAATCAAAAATAGACCGCTTGTAGGGAAGGTGATGAAGAAGGTTATCCAATATATTGTTTTTAGTGCATTAAGTGTATTAAGTTTTTCGAGTTTTGCTAAAACCATTGTGGCTATTGATGCTGGACACGGTGGGAAAGATCCCGGAGCTATTGGCAAAAACTTAGGCATTTTAGAAAAAAATGTAACACTTGCTATCTCCAAAGAGCTAAAAGCCTTATTAGATGCTGACCCAAACTTTAAAGCGGTAATGACACGCTCAGGCGACTATTTTATTCAACTACCACAGCGTACGGAAATTGCCCGTAAGCATCGTGCGGATCTCTTAGTTTCTATTCACGCAGATTCTTCGCCCAGAGGGGATTCCTTAAAAGGGGCTTCTGTTTGGGTGCTTTCAAACAGCCGTGCCAGCGATGAAATGGGGAAATGGCTTGAAGATCACGAAAAACAATCGGAATTGCTTGGTGGAGCAGGAGCCGTACTTGCCAGCAATAAAGAGCGTTACTTAAACCAAACAGTGTTGGATTTACAGTTTTCACATTCTCAGCGTACAGGTTATGAGTTAGGGAAGAGCATTTTAGGGAAGATGTCTAATATTATGTCGTTAGCAAAATCGACCCCGCAACACGCAAGTTTAAGTGTATTGCGTTCGCCTGATATTCCGTCTGTCTTAGTTGAAACGGGGTTTTTATCTAACTCAACCGAAGAAGCAAAATTAGCAAGTACGAATTATCGCAAACAAGTTGCCAGAGCGATTTATCAAGGATTAGTGGCGTATCGAGCTAAAAATGGGCTTTCAACTTCATCAAATGTAAGTAAAAAATCAGAACAGAAAGAAAAGGCTAAAGCAGAAGAGAAGTCTTCTAAAACTAATTCTAAAAAAGTGAAGGGAGAGGCTCAAAGAGAACAGAAGAAAGAGCAAAATACCAAATCTGATAATAAGCCGGATAAAAAGAAAGAAAATCTAAAAGAAAAATCCTCTTCCAAAAAAGAGATTAAAATCTCAAATAATGGCTACCACATTGTTCAACAAGACGAAACGGTTTACTCCATTGCGAGAGCTTACGGTACAACCCCACAAAAAATTAGTGAGCTGAATAATTTGAAAAACTATCAGATTACGGTGGGGAAAAAGTTAAAAGTGAAGTAAAGCGAAAGGCTGATGAATTATGTTCATCAGCCTTTCTGGCTGTTAAGGTACGGCTAAAATTTTACAGTTACATAAATCATCGCTTTCAAATTCGGTAATATCTCCTGCTTTTTTATTCGGAATTGGGAATAAACGCACTGTGAGCGGTTTATTGAGCCTAAATGCCATTGTTCCCGTATCTCGCATTAATGAGGCAATTTGTTCAACAGTAGCATCGCTCGGAATAGGAACGGTGTCTAAGCCAATTCCACATACGGCACTGTATGTGAGCAATGCTCTAATATCAAATTGCCCTTTTTGCGTGCCTTCGGCAAGCCCTAAATCTTCTGTAACCGCAAGCATTAAGCCAGAAAAGCCTACAAGCGGTACATTTTTGATAGATTTAAACACTTTCGTTAATAAAGAGGAGGCTTCCACCGTGCCTGCTGCACCGAAGAAAGGCACGCCCATTAGTTCATATACTTCCGTCATTGAGGCACAGTTTTTTGACGGAGCAGCGGAGCTGTCAATCCCTGCAAATTCAAATTTTAGTGAGCTTTGTACAGATTTTACTGCTGCTAATACTTCATCAACGTGATATTGAAGAGCCTCTGACATCACCTCATAGCATTGGTGATAGAAATCATTATGTTGGGTTTTATTCAGCTCTTTTAACACCGAGACTAATAAATCAGGCGTTTCCAATCCAATAACGAAACTATTTGGCAACTCGCTTGAATGATAGCTGGCAGGAAAATAAGGAATAAACGGCTTACAATTAAAATTAACGGTAAAATTAAAGTTGCCTTCACCTCTCGGCGTAATGTCCGCAATTTGTTTCACAATTTGAGCAGAGTGTAAAATTTTATCATTATCTAAAATGCCAAATTCATCGAGTTCAACATTGACACAAGCATTAGACAAATCGCCATAATTCAAAATAAGCTCAGGCAATAATGCTAATTCTTGAGCTGTTTTTGCCTCGCCAATCGCAAAGCGAATACGTAAACCGCTATCACTTAATTGATTTAATAGATGCTTTAAGTAGGCTAAATCTTGCTTAGCAGTTTGAATATCGGTTAAATCCAAATATTCCCCAAAACTGTTGGTTACAATGCGGATAGATTGAATGGTATAGCCTTGTTTTTGAATGGCAGGAACGAGAAGGTTAAATTCTGCTTTGGCTGAATTTAATGCTTGCTGCCATTGAGATTTATCTTTGGTTAAACTAAGAAATAATGTGATGGTGCGTACACGGCAAAGTGCTTTATTTTGGTAGGTTTGCATATTTCCTCCTTGTTTTAGTTGTTGTGAGAATTAGCAATTATAACGAAGTTTTTGCAAAAAATCCGAAAAAATGACCGCTTGTAAAAGCGGTCTTTTCACATTTAACCTTCTGCTAATAGTGTTGGTAATTCAATCACAGCGTAGCCAAAAATCACGAGTAAGATAATTAAAATCACCTTTTCTGCGTTTGAAAGCGTTAATCTGCCGTTGAATTTATAGTTAGAGTAGAGATATAGCAAGATACCCGGCACATAAAGCACAACCGAGAGCAGTAAATATTCTAACCCTGCGGCATAGACAATCCATAAACCATAAATTGCAGCCATAAACCCTGTGAGTTTAATGTACCAAGCGGCATTAGTTTGGATTGATAACTTGAATAAATAAGCCCCGATTAAGAAGTAAGGGATTAAAATCATTGAGGTCGAAATCAACAATAGAGTGTTATAGCTCTGCTCAAACACAAAAACTAACACAAGGCAGAGTTGCACCACAAAGCCGGTAAACCAAAGAGAGTTAATTGGTGTCCCGTTTTCGTTCAATTTATCTAAAATTTTCGGGAATGCCCCGTTTTTTGAACCACGATAAGGCACTTCAGCGGAGTACATTGTCCAGCTAATATAAGAAGCAAGCACGGAAACAATCAAACAGGCGGTAATAATTACTTTACCTGTTGGCCCCATCATGGCATCAAGTAATGGACCCATTGATGGGTTTGCCATATTCGCAATGGTTTCACGAGGTAAAATACCGAGAGAAAGAATCGTAATTGCTACATAAAGTGCGAGGGCAATAATTATCCCTAACACCGTTGCTAAGCCAACATCAGAACGTTTTTTTGCGTGTGCAGAAAGTACAGAAGCTCCTTCCACCCCAGTAAATACCCATAAGGTAATCAGCATTGTGCTTTTTACTTGATCGCTTACGCTGTTATTCAAGGCAGTGGCTTTCACATCTGAATTGAATAAATCGACATCAAAATACCAAACGCCTAGCCCGATAAAGAGAATAAGCGGAGCAACTTTTACAAAGGTCGCAATCAGGTTTACGAAAGCCGCCTCTTTAATTCCGCCAGCAATTAAAGCGTGCACTAGCCACACAATAATTGATGAACCGATGAACGCAGCAAGAGTATTGCCTTGCCCGAAAATCACAGTATTTTCGCTATCGGTAAATACGCCTAAACCTTCAAAAGCGACGGTAAGATAGCCCACAATACCGATGGTGGCACATAACCAATAGCCCCAAGCAGACATAAAGCCCATTAACTCGCCGAAACCTTCTCGTGCGTAGGTGTAAATACCGCCGTCTAAATCAGGACGAAGACGAGAAATAAAGAAAAACGATAAACCTAAAAAGATGATACCAACACCCGTAATTAACCAACCAATGGTAATGGCTTCTGCACCCGCAACTTCCGCCATATTTTGCGGTAAGCTGAAAATGCCCGAGCCAATCATTGAGCTTAATACAAGCGCAGTAAGGGAAATTAATCCGATTTTTTTATTTGACATTGCTATTCCTTACTTTAAATTTTTTGCCAGCATTTCGATATATTCTACGCCGATGCCGCAGCAGCCACCGATAATTGTTGCACCTTGTTCAGTCCATTTTTTTGCCCACGCTAAATAGGCGTTTGGATCTAAATCTTTGCGAACTTCGTCTAAGCCATCGTTTGCGGTTGCATCTTTAGGCTGTGGAGCAAAGGCATTAGCATAAGCCCCTGTGCGGATATGCGTTGCATTGCGTTCAGCTAAGATTTTTTGTGTAACATCTAAGGCTTCACCAATTACTTCAGGTTGGCAGCAGTTAAATAAAATCGCTTGTACGCCTAGTTCAACCATTTCTTCAACGGCTTGTTTTACTGTTTCGCCTGAGCGTAATTTAGGCTCTGTGGTTGGCTCATCATCAATGAGGGTGAACGAAACCCATAATGGTCGATTATCTTTCGGCAATAAGGCTTTGATTGAAACAGGCTCAATAATCGCACTTTGGGTTTCGCATAACCAAATATCGACATAAGGCGAAAGCCCATCAATTAACGGTTGAGCAATTTCTGCAAAACGTTCCATTTGAATCAGATCCGCTCGGTAAGAACCAAACATTGGCGGGAGAGAACCTGCAATTTGAGTTGCAAAATTTCCCGAATTTTTGACCGCTTGCTTAGCAAGGCGACCTGCTAAATCAGCCAAAGTTTTACCATCAGCGGCAAAACGTTTCTCGCCAATGTGAAAAGGTACAACGGCGTAGCTATCAGTGGTAATTACTTCCGCTCCGTGAGCAATAAAATCTTCGTGTACAGCTTGTACAAAATGTGGGCCTTCATACAACGCAGCAGCAGACCATTCGGGCTGGTGGAACGGAGCATTACGACGCATTAATTCACGGCTCATTCCGCCGTCTAATATCGTGATTGACATAAGTTTTCCTAATTGAAAGGTAAGAACAAAAATAAATGCGAGCAGTTTACTGGCTTTTTGAATTATAGCTATAATTAAATCGTATAACTTATAACTTTTTGTAAAAATTATGCCTTATTGATTTTTAGATAAAGTAAGAAATGACTGACGTTTAGAGATTGTTTATGTTGTCATCAGAATGATTGGGTTATAGAATGCCATTTATGACAGTTTAGACCAGTTGATAGATTTTAAGGATAAAAGATGAAGAAATTACTCATTACCACTTTGATTGTGTTTGCTGCAGGTGGGGCTTATTTGTGGCATCAAATACAGAATGAGCGTACGGAATTGTCTGGTGTTGTGGCTGTGAACGGGCGTTTAGAATTAGAACGCTTAGATGTGGCAACCCTTTATGCAGGGAAAGTAGAAGAAATTTTAGTTAAAGAAGGGCAAAATGTTGAGAAAAATCAACCGCTTGTACGTTTTTCTTCAACCCAATCGCAAAGTCAGGTAACTTCTGCTGAAGCTCAAATTTCCGCAGCGAAAGCCCAAGTAGAAAGTGCAAAAGCTCAAAAATTACGGGCAGAAGAAGCGGTTGCACGTGCTTCGGCAGAAATGGCAGCCCAGCAACAGCAAGCTTCTGTTGCTAAATTAGAAGTAGATAATGCACGAAAATTACGCCGTGATAATTTAGTTTCTGCAAGTGAATTAGAGCGTCGCCAAGCCGCTCATAAAGCTGCCTTAGCCGCAGTAGAAACCGCAAAAGCAGCGAGAGCGGAAGCTCAAGCGGCAGTTAATCAAGCACAAGCGGTTATTTCTCAAGCAGAGGCAAATGTTAGTCAAGCAGAGGCGGCAGCCAATCAAGCCACTTCACAAAATGATGATATGATGATTAAATCGCCAATTGCAGGTAGGGTAGAGTACCGCATTGTTGATGTGGGTAATGTGGTTGGTATGGGGGCAAAAGTTATCAGTTTACTGGATACCAAAGATGTTTACTTAAATGTATTTTTACCTGCCCATCAATCAAATAATGTCAAAATAGGCGAAGAAGCTCGCATTAAAATTGATGGTACAGACTATGTTTTCCCAGCACATATCGGCTATGTAGCGAGTGAAGCCCAATTTACGCCAAAATCGGTGGAAACATTGGAAGAACGCACAAAATTAATGTTTAAAGTGAAGCTCCAAATTCCAGAAGACATCGCCCAACAATATGTTGGCTTTTTCAAGGGTGGAATGACCGCAATGGGCTATGTGAAATATGACCACAGCGTCGATTGGCCTGAAACATTATCTGCAAAACTGCCAGAGAGCCGATAAATGATGACTGAACTTGCGGTTAAAATTAGCAATCTTCGCCATACTTATAAAAACACGGTGGCGGTTGATAATGTTTCGCTTGAAATTCCGAAAGGCAGAACAGTTGGGCTGATTGGTCCTGATGGTGTGGGTAAATCTACGCTACTGTCGCTGATTGCTGGGGTTAAAATTCTCCAGCAGGGAGAAATTTCGGTATTTGGTTTAGATGTATCGAAAGCAAAAGACCGAGATATCTTAACCCATAAAGTAGCTTTTATGCCGCAAGGGTTAGGGAAAAACCTCTACCTTACACTTTCTATTTATGAAAATATTGATTTTCACGCTCGAATGTTCGGGTTATCGCCAAGCCAGCGAAAAGCACGCATTCATCGCCTGCTAAAAGCAACGGGGCTTTTGCCCTTTGCCGATAGAGCCGCAGGTAAACTCTCAGGCGGAATGAAGCAAAAGCTCAGTCTTTGCTGTGCGTTAGTGCATAGCCCCGAATTACTGATTTTAGACGAGCCAACAACAGGGGTTGATCCACTTTCACGCCGTCAATTTTGGGAATTAGTTGAAGAATTGCGTGCTGAAACACCAGATATGACGGTTATCATCGCCACTGCCTATATTGACGAAGCAGAAGGTTTTGAATATGTAATGGCAATGGACGATGGCAAGTTAATTGTTGATAAGCCCACCCAAGCGGTTATTGCTGAAACAAACAGTCAAAATTTAGAACAAGCCTATATCAAATTATTACCACCTGAAAAACGAGGGGCAGTAGATGGCTTGATTATCCCGCCTTTTGAGCCATTAAAAGATGAGCCACCTGTTATTGTGGCAGAAGGATTAACCAAAAAATTCGGCGATTTTGTTTCGGTAGATAATGTGAGTTTCGTGATTCCTAAAGGCGAAATTTTTGGCTTTTTAGGCTCTAATGGCTGCGGAAAATCCACCACAATGAAAATGCTAACTGGCTTGCTTGAGCCAACTGAAGGCTCAGCATTACTGCTTGGTCAGCCGATTGATGCGAGCAATATCGACACCCGAAAACGGGTGGGATATATGTCGCAGGCATTTTCACTTTATGAAGAGCTAACTGTGCGTGAAAACCTTGAATTGCACGCCAAATTGTATCAAATTCCCCGTAGCGAATGGTCGTATTACGTTAATAATGTAATGCACCAATTCGATCTTGCTGATTTAGCAAACGAAAAACCGTTATCCTTGCCGCTTGGTATTCGCCAACGCTTACAACTTGCAGCAGCCTGTTTGCATAAACCTGAAGTGTTGATCTTAGATGAGCCGACTTCTGGGGTTGATCCTGCAGCTCGGGATATGTTTTGGGAATATTTAATCAAACTTTCCAGAGAAGATCGCATTACCATTTTCGTTACTACCCACTTTATGAATGAAGCGGCTCGTTGCGATCGTATTTCTTTTATGCACAGAGGAAAAGTGCTGGGAGTGGGGACGCCTGAAGAATTAAGATTAGGCAAAAAGGCGAGAACACTCGAAGAAGCCTTCATTATCTATTTAGAAGAACAAAATGATGAAGTAGCCGCCTCGAAAGAAACGGTTGATAATGAAGAGCAAGAAAATAGCTCGTTACAAGCGGTCAAAAATCCGCAATTTTTTGCAAATGGGTTAAATGTTATCTGGACTTTTGCCGTGCGTGAAGGAAAAGAACTATTAAGAGACAATATACGCTTATTATTTGCATTGCTTGGGCCTCTGATAATGCTGTTGGCGATGGGGTCGAGCATTTCTTTTGATATTAGACCCCTAAATTTTACCGTGCTTGATAACGATAACAGCTCGGAAAGCCGTAAATTGATTGAAGCCTTTGCTGGCTCGCCTTATTTTATTCGCCAAGACAATATTTATTCGATAGATGATATAAACCTTAGCCTACAAACGGGTAAAGCAAAATTAGTGTTAGAAATTCCCTCTGATTTTGGGCGAGATCTATTAGCTCAACGAATGCCTGAGGTAGGAATATTTATTGATGGAGCATTTCCAAGTACTGCAGAGAATTTGCAAGGCTCTGCACAGGGTGTTATTGGGCAATATATGCAGCAAATGTTAAGACAAAATGGCATTAGTGCGAATATACCTTCTGTAACAGAGCCTCGAATGATCTATAACCAAGATTTTAAAAGCGTGTTTGCGATGACACCGGGCATTATTATGCTTGCAATGATGCTTGTGCCACCGATGATGACCGCACTTAGCGTAGTAAGAGAAAAAGAGATGGGAACGATTATGAACCTCTACGGCTCACCTGCTTCGCAATTTCAGTTCTTGTTGGGCAAACAGCTTCCTTATATCGCTCTTTCATTTATCAGCTATTTGATTATGGTGCTGGCGGCTATTTTTGTGTTTGGCGTGCCGATTAAAGGCTCGATAACCGCAATGTTCTTAGGTGTGTTATTGGCAATTTGTGCTTCAACAGGCTTTGGTTTATTGGTTTCTAGTTTTGTAAAATCGCAAGTAGCGGCAATTTTTGCCGCCGCGATTATTTCTATTGTGCCGACTATTAACTTTTCGGGAATGATGTATCCTGTTTCTCGCTTAGATGAAAATGTGCAGCTGGTTTCAAAGATCTTCCCGGGAGCTTGGTTTCAGCAAATCAGCTTAGGTGGTTTTACTAAAGGGCTTGGCTTTGCCGATTTCCTCCAACCTTATTTGGCATTGGCGGCGATTTACGCCGTTTACCTTGCATTAGCAACTTTTGCGTTGAAAAAACAGGAGAAATAAATGAACCGTTGGTTTAAAAATGTTGGTTTCCTCGCATTGAAAGAGTTGAAAAGTTTATTTAGTGATAAGGTGTTGGTTCTGCTAATTATCTATATGTTTTCCTTTGCCATTATCACTATTGCGAAACAAGGAATGACCGATGTTAAAAATGGCTCGGTGGGGATTATTAACTACGATCATTCAGCATTATCTTACCGTTTGAAAGATGCGTTAATTCCCCCTTATTTTAAAACGGTGGAAGATATAGAGCCTCAAGCGGTCGATCGTGCAATGGACGTAGGGCAATATACCTTTATTGTTGAAATTCCGCCTAATTATCAACGAGATACCTTAGCTGGCAAAGAGCCAAAAGTGCAGTTGTTAGTTGATGCAACAGCAATGACGCAAGCAAATATAGGGGCTCATTACATCAGCCAAATTTTTAACCAAGAAATTCAGCGTTTTGTTGGCTCTACAGAGTTACCTATTCCGTTCAATACAGCAATCAACGTGCTATATAACCCCAATTATGATAGTGCGTGGTTTATGGGAGCAGGGCAGATTGTGGGTAATCTTACCTTATTAACCTTGTTGCTCTCAGGCTCAGCAGTTATTCGAGAAAGAGAACGTGGCACAATAGAACATTTATTAGTAATGCCTGTTCGCTCAAGTGAAATTGCGGTATCCAAAATTCTTGCTAATAGCCTAATACTGTTAATTGTTACTTTATTCTCACTAAAATTTATTGTGTCGGGTTTTCTTGGTGCACCAATAAGTAATCAGCAAATTGCGATTTTCATTTTAGGCGTAGCCATTTTTCTGTTTTCGATTGCTTCACTCGGCATTTTATTGGCGGTATTTGCCCCCACAATGCCACAATTTGGCTTGCTCTGCATTCCCATTTACTTAGTGATGTATATGCTTTCAGGGGCAAATTCCCCACTTGAAAATATGCCACAACTGGCACAGCAATTAACCCAATTTTCGCCTACCACAATTCTAGGGAGCTATGCTCAAGATGTATTATTCCGCAACGCAGGCCTGGATTTGGTGTGGTTGCACTTAGTGAAAATGACATTAATTGGGGCGGTTTTTCTAGGCATCGCCTTAATGCAGTTTAAATCTATGCTCTCTAAACAAGGATAAATAATGAACCTTTATAAATTATCAACAATTGCAATTTTTACCGCTTTTTTGACCGCTTGTAATAGTATTACCGTCGATACCCAATCGTCCGTTGAAGTACCACTTGAGTTTGATAAAACCCAAGCCGCCAAAGGAGCAAGTGAAATCCAACAATGGTGGAAAAACTGGAACGATCCGCAATTAACCACCTTGATTGAACAAGGATTAGCGAACAGCCTTGATATAAAACTTGCCCAAGCTCGCTTAGCAGAAGCCCAAGCCAATAACCAATATACCGAAGCCGATAAAGGCATTAACATTGGAGCAAGTGGCTCTGTGGGAGCTGGTATGATGGATATGGATACGGGGCTGTTTGATCCAAAACGCTCTGATGTAGCAGCGGTACAAGGCGGTATTTCCGCTTCTTGGGAGCCTGATTTTTTTGGCAAAAAACGTAGCGATGCTGATGCCGCAAGAGCAGGGGCATTAGCTCGCCAAGAACAGGTTTATGGTGCTCAGCTTTTAGTTTCCAGCGGCATTGCAGAAAATTATTTGCGAATTTATGCCATTGATCAGCAGCAAGAAATTCTGCGTAAAAATGTTGCCATTTTAAATGAGTTACAACGCTACATTCAAGGGCGCTTTAATGCAGGGCAGGCAACTGCCTATGAAATCAGTGAAATTAAAGCTCAAATCACGGCATTGCAGGCTCAACAATCAACGTTACAATCACAGGCTGATGCTCTTACCCGCAATATTGCGGTATTGATTGGTTCTGTGCCACAAGGTTTTCGCATTATGAAAAGTGGTAATCCGTTAGCGAAAATTCCAGATAGTCCAAGCGGACAAATGCCAAGCACAGTGATTGAACGCCGCCCTGATATCAGAGCAAACGCCCGTCAGGTAGAGACTATGGCGGCTAAGTTAGCCAGTGCGAAAGCAGATCTCTATCCACGTTTTGATATCCAGTTCTTAGGGCAAGGTGGCTACATTAAAATCAATAATGACCTCTCGCCGATTTCGGCTCTAGCGAACTTAGTCAGTGTTGGCGTGAAGCTGCCAATTTTTACTAATGGCAGAATTCAAGCCAATATTGATGCTTCAGATGCTCGCTTACAGGCTGCGATGATTGAGTACGACAATAGCCTCTTAAAAGCACTTGGCGAGGTAGATTCTGCTTATCAACATCAAGCTAGTTTAAGTAAGCAAAGCCAGTTATTGCAAAATGCGGTAAAACAGGCTCAAAAGCAGGCAAACGATGCTCAAAGTCTGTTTAAATATGGCGAAAAAACCTTAGATGTGGCGATTAGAGCAAGAACATCAGTGCTGAATTATCAACAGCAGCTTGTTCAATCTCAGCTTTCACAAGCGTTAAATTTAATTAGTTTGTATAAAGCACTTGGCGGTGGCTGGCGATAGTTTACAAGCGGTTAGATTTTTAATTATTTTTGCACTTTTTGTTTGTTATTTTTGCAAAAAATTCAACAAAAATGACCGCTTGTAAAGCGGTCATTTTTATCATAATGAAAGATTATTTTTCCTTGCCGTAGTAGGCTTTCGTCATAATTTCTTCCATCTCTTCAATCATTGCTAAGCGTGGGTTTGCTGGTGTGCATTGATCTTCAAATGCGTGTAAGGCAAGCTCACGGCGAGCCTTTAAGAAGGCTTGCTCATCAACTCCTTGCTCACGCAATGACATTTTCACACCACAATGTACGGCTAAATCGTGAACCGCTTTAGCGTAAGATTCCACCGCTTGTTCTGGTGTTTCGGCTGGTAAGCCAAGCATTCTTGCGATATCTTGGAAACGAATATCCGCAACGTAATTAGTATATTTCGGCCAAGTTGCCACTTTAGTTGGGCGTGTGCCGTTATAGCGAATAACGTGTGGTAGTAAAATCGCATTGGTTCTGCCGTGAATAGTGTGGAATTTACCACCAATTTTATGTGCCATTGAGTGGCAAATACCCAAGAATGCGTTAGCAAATGCCATACCAGCCATTGTTGAAGCATTGTGCATTTTTTCACGGGCGGTTTCGTCAAACTCTTTGACGGATTTCTCTAAGTTTTCAAACACTAATTTGATGGCTTGTAACGCTAATCCGTCTGTGTAATCGTTGGCTAAAATGGAAGTGTAGGCTTCTGTGGCGTGAGTTAAAACGTCTAAGCCGGTGTCTGCGGCAACGTGCGATGGTACAGACATCACGAGTGCTGGATCAACAATCGCAATCGTTGGTGTTAAAGAGTAGTCGGCTAACGGATATTTAATATCGCCATCAGTAATTACCGCAAATGGCGTTACTTCAGAGCCTGTGCCAGAAGTAGTTGGAATACCAACAAATTTCGCTTTTCTGCCTAATTGTGGGAATTTGAATGCACGTTTGCGAATATCCATAAATTTTTGTACTAAATCACGGAAATCTACTTCAGGTTGTTCATAGAAGAGCCACATAATTTTCGCAGCGTCCATCGGTGAACCACCACCTAATGCGATAATAGTATCTGGTTGGAAGCTACGCATTAATTCTGTACCACGTTGTACTGTTTGTAGGCTTGGGTTTGGTTCAACATCAGTAAAGAGTTGGATCATTACTTGATTACGGCGTTGGCGGAGTTGTTCAGTAATTCTATCCACAAAGCCGAGATCGACCATTGAACGGTCTGTTACGATCATCACTTTATGTACATCGTGCATTGATTTTAAATATTGAATGGAATCACGCTCAAAGTAGATTTTTGATGGCACTTTAAACCACTGCATATTATTTCTCCGTCTGCCCACACGTTTGATGTTGATTAAGTTTACTGCACTGACGTTGTTGCCCACCGAGTTTTTACCGTAAGATCCACAACCTAATGTCAGAGATGGGAGGAAGGAATTATATACATCGCCAATACCACCAAAGGTTGAGGGCGAATTCCAAATAACACGAATTGCTTTCACACGTTCGCCAAATGTTTTGGCAAGTTGTTTATTTTCGGTATGGATAGCCGCACTGTGTCCTAAACCGTGAAAGTTCACCATTGCTTCAGAAAGCTCTAAGCCGTGTTCTGTTGAGTTTGATTTGAGCAGTGCTAATACTGGAGAAAGTTTTTCACGGGTAAGTGGTTCGCCTTCGCCGACAAAAGCACATTCTGCTAATAGAATATTGGTTTTTTCTGGCACGTTAAAGCCTGCTTGTTCGGCAATCCACGCTGCAGGTTTACCTACAACTGCAGAGTTGAGTTTGGCACCTGAGCAGTTTTCATCTTTAGCTTTATCCACACCGAAGATATATTTTTCAAGTAAGGCTTTTTCTTTTTTATTTACTAAATAAACACCGTAAGATTGCATTTCTTTCACGAAATCAGCGTAGATTTCTTTATCTACAATGGCTGCCTGTTCAGAGGCACAGATCATACCGTTGTCGAAAGATTTAGACATTACAATGTCATACACCGCTTGTTTTAATTTTGCGGTTTTTTCCACATAAGCTGGTACGTTACCAGCCCCTACGCCTAACGCTGGTTTACCGCAAGAATAAGCTGCTTCAACCATTGCATTCCCGCCTGTTGCTAAGATGGTTGCAATGCCTGAATGTTTCATTAAAGCAGATGTGCCTTCCATTGAAGGTTGAGTAATCCATTGTACGCAATGTTCTGGAGCACCTGCGGCAACGGCAGCATCACGCACAATTTGAGCAGCGTGAGCAGAGCATTGTTGAGCTGATGGGTGGAAAGCAAAAACGATTGGATTACGAGTTTTGAGGGCGATTAAGGCTTTAAAAATAGTAGTGGAGGTTGGGTTAGTGGTGGGGGTAATACCGCAGACAACACCGACAGGGTCGGCTATTTCAGTAATGCCTGTTACATCATCTTCACTGATTATCCCCGCTGTTTTTAAATGTCGCATATTATTGACAACATACTCACAGGCGAACAGGTTTTTAGTTGCTTTGTCTTCAAAGACTCCACGTCTTGTTTCTTCATAAGCGTGCATTGCTAAAATACCGTGCTTATCAAGGGCAGCAACAGAGGCTTTGGCAACAATAAAATCGACCTGCTCTTGATTGAGCTTTCTAAACTCATCAAGTGCTTTTAAGCCTTTTTCGACAAGTGAATTAACTTCTGCTTGGGCATCAAATGGTTGAGTGCTTTTTGCCATAGTGTGTTTCCTCATAAATTTAAAATTTGATAATTTTTTTAACTGATGAAATTATTACCCAAAAGAGTTATTTTGTCGTTAAAAATTCGCAATGTTTTACCTTTAATTTGATTTGTGTCAAACTTTTAAAAAGTGATATATATGCTATAAAAATATAAAAATTGGAATGTAAGAAATTTTGAAGAAAAAGCTGGCTTTTTGATTAAACTCAAACAGAAAACAGCGATTATTTTTGGCAGTTAAGCCAAAAAGTGGTAGGATAAATCATTTATTATGCTGTTTTAGTTTTAGAATTTATGAAAGATATTTTACGCATTGCAACTCGCCAAAGCCCACTCGCTTTATGGCAAGCTAATTTTGTAAAAGATGAGTTAGAAAAACATTTCCCTCAATTATCTGTCGAACTGGTTACTATGGTAACAAAAGGCGATGTGATTTTAGATACACCGCTGGCAAAAATCGGCGGAAAAGGCTTATTTGTTAAAGAGTTAGAATTAGCTTTATTGGAAAACAGAGCTGATATTGCCGTGCATTCAATGAAAGATGTACCGATGAGCTTTCCTGAAGGGTTAGGCTTGACTGTTATTTGCGAGCGTGAAGATCCGCGTGATGCTTTTGTTTCCAACCAATATGATAGCTTAGATGATTTACCCGAAGGGGCAATTATCGGCACATCAAGTTTACGCCGTCAGTGTCAGTTAATGGCAAAATATCCACATTTAGAGGTGAAATCACTGCGCGGGAACGTGGGAACACGTTTAAGTAAATTAGACAACGGCGAATACGATGCGATTATTTTAGCTTCTGCAGGGTTAATTCGTTTAGGATTGCAAGAGAGAATTCTTAGCTATATTTCAGTTGAACAATCGTTACCAGCAGCAGGTCAAGGTGCGGTTGGGGTTGAAACTCGAATTAATGATGAGCGTGTGATTAATTATGTTGCAAAATTAAATCATAATTCGACCGCTTGTTGTGTAATAGCAGAGCGTGCAATGAATGCCCGATTACAAGGTGGTTGCCAAGTGCCGATTGGTGGTTATGCGACCTTAGATGGTGATGAAATTACCCTAAATGCGTTAGTGGGCGCATTAGATGGCTCTCAGATTATTCGTGCCTCTGCAAAAGGGCATAAAGATGATGCCGAGCAGCTAGGTATTTCAGTTGCAGAACAGCTACTTGTACAAGGTGCAGATAAAATCTTAGCGGAAGTTTATAGCGAAAATCCTATCAAATAAAATGAATGTACTTGTAACACGCCCCGATAATCGGGGGCAAGAATTAGTCGATATGCTCAATGAGCGACAAATTTTTGCCGTACATCAGCCGTTATTTACGATTGAGGCAGGGAGCGAATTGCCATTATTGCCTTCTGTGTTATCTCTCCTTAAATCAGGCGATTATGTTTTTGTAGTTTCGCCAAATGCGGTAGATTATGCGGTGAAAACATTAACAGATACAGGATTTCACTTTCGTTCGGATTTAAAATATTTTGCGGTAGGACAACGAACGGCGAAATATTTTACTGAAAAAGCTGAACAAGCGGTGATTTATCCGCTAGAATCAGAAAATAGTGAAGGCGTGTTAGCGTTGCCTGATATGCAAGATTTAACCAATAAAACGATTTTAATTTTGCGGGCAAATTCTGGGCGTGAGTTGTTGGCTGAAACGGCAATGTTGCGTGGGGCAAGCATTCAATATTTGGAGTGCTACCGTAGAGAGCCTGTTACGGTGGATATTCCAGAAAAAATCAGCGTTTGTAAGCGTTTAGGCGTAGATACTATTATAATTACCAGTAGTGAAATTTTAAAAAGCCTTTATGAACAAACAGCTGAAAATTGCCGAGAATGGCTATTTGAGTGTAATATTGTGGTAGTAAGCCAGCGTATTGGCAAAATTGCCAAGCAGATGGGGTGGCAATCAGATAAAATTTTTATATCGGATAAAGCCGATAATATAACGTTGATTAATACATTATTATTTAAAATTGACAAATCTAACTAAGGTGGGCGAGTATGTCAAAGTCAAGAAAAGTACCTGAAAAAGTAGAAAATACAACCGAGGAGGTTGTAGTAGAAAACCAACAAGCGGTCGATTCTACACAATCTTTTGCAAAAAATGAGATTGAGGAAGATATTTTGAACGAGCCTATTATTGAAGAAAAACCAATTATTGAGAAAGAAGTACCACTAAGAGAGAAAATCCCGACAGAGGAAAAAGTTGTGACTGAAGAAAAAGTGATTGTTCAGAAGTCAGGCGGAAAAGGCTTAGCATTATTAGCCTTGTTAGTAGCACTTGCAGTGGGCGGTGCAGGTCATTTTATGGCGAATAAAAAATTTAATGAGGTGGAAGCTCAAATTCAAGCCTTATCTGCTAAAGCAAATCAGCAAGCACCTGATCAAACCGCTGTTGAAATGCCAAACTTTGATAATGAAAAGGCACAAATTGCAGAACTTTCAACTAATTATCAAAAAGCATTAGACCGCATTAAAGAGCTTGAAAACGCACAAAGCAGTTACACTCAGCAAATTAATGGTTTACAGTTACAACTGCAAAAATTAAATAATACATCAGATTCGGATAATACCTTTTGGTTATTATCAGAAGCTGATTTTTTGTTAAACAATGCTGCTCGTAAAGTGGTATTGGATAATGATATTAATACAGCAAAAAATCTGTTGTTAGAAGCTGATCAAGTTTTAGCTCAAGTACCAAGTGCAACAAATGTGCGTGAAGCAATTAAGGCTGATTTAAATACGTTAAATAGTATCAACAACATTGATCAAAATGCGCTAATGCAGCGTGTAGCGAATTTAACTAACCGATTAGATGATTTACCGATTTTAGAAAGCGAACAATCGCAAGCTGCAATTGCAGAGGGTCAAGTAAGTGATTCAATTGCAGATTGGGAGAAAAACCTAGAGAAAAGTGCAAGTTCGTTCTTAGATCATTTTATTCGTGTATCTAAACGTAACGTTGCTGATGAAAAAGCCTTTGTTGCACCTAACCAAGAGATTTACTTGCGTGAGAATATTCGTTTACGCTTACAAGTTGCAATTTTAGCAATTCCTCGCCAGCAAAGTGAATTCTATAAAAAATCACTGCAAACAGTGGGGTCTTGGGTAAGAAGTTATTTCGATACTTCAAATGAAAATGTACAAAATTTCTTAAAAGAAGTTGATGATTTAGCAGAACAAACAATCTATGTTGATGCTCCAGATTCATTACAAAGTTTGAAAGTGCTATCTCAGCAAATTAATAAAGCACCTCAGCAGATTGAGAAAGTCGAAATTCAAGCTGAGAAAGAATTGGAGCAAACAGAACCTGTAAAAACGGAAGAAGCAGAACCTGTGAAGCAAGAGCAGACAGCTCCTGTGAAACCGGCAGAAACAGAAGAGGCTAAACCAGAAGCAGTGTCTGAACAGCCTACTTCTTCTGCACAATAATAAGTAAAAGGGGAATTAAATTATGTTTAGAACGCTCTTTTTAATGCTTTTATTATTGGCAGGCTTAATTGCAGGGCCTTATATTTCAGGTAATCAAGGTTACGTCAGAATTGAAACGGCAACTACAGTTATCGAGATGAGTATTGTAATGCTTGTGGTGTTCTTTGTTGTTGCGATGGCGGTGGTGTATCTACTTGAATGGATTTTCACTAAAATTTGCCGTATGAGTAGCGGTGCTTATAACTGGTTCTCAACACGCAAGCATAAAAAAGCTCAACAAGAAACCCTTGAAGGCTTAATGCGTATGAGTGAGGGTAACTACTCTAAAGCAGAAAAATTATTTAGTAAAAATGCAAAACACGCCGATGAACCTGTACTGAACCTGATTAAAGCGGCTGAAGCGGCTCAACAAAATGGTGATGATTTAGCGGCAAATAAATACTTAATTAAAGCGACTGAAATTGCAGGGCCAAATAATGTTGCGGTTGAGCTAGCTCGCACCAAAATCTTATTACAGCAAGGTAAATTACCTGCTGCTCGAACAGCGATTGATAGCTTATTAGAGCTAGCTCCGCACAATGATGAAGTATTGCGCTTAGCCATTCAAATCTATAGAGAGTCGAGAGCTTATATTGCGTTAGATAGATTATTATCAGAAGTAGGGCAACGTAATTTCTTAACGCCTGTAGAGTATGCGGAATTAGAACAGTTTGTTGATGATGGTTTACAAGATGAACGCTTACAAGAGGAAGGTCAAGAAGGCTTACTCACTTGGTGGGAAAATCAGCCAAACCGCCGCCGTAAATCTGTTTATAGCCGTGTTGGTGTGATTAAACGCTTAATTGATAGCGATGATCATCAATCTGCAGAAGACATTGCGTTAGAAACCTTGAAAAAATTTGAAAATGAGCAATTACACGGATTATTCCTACAATTAACTCGTCTGCAAGTGGCTTCTGATAGCAAGTTAGTGAAAGTATTAACTAAACGTGCAGATAAAGCCGATGTTAAATATACCGATGATTATGCAAGAGCTTTAGGCTATATTTACACTCGTAATAGTGAATATGCAAAAGCTAAAATGCAGTTTGAGTTATTATTAGCCCACGATGAATGCCAGCCTGATGACCGCATTATGGCATTACACGTTGCAGAGCAAACCAATGACCATATACTTGCAAACCGTATTCGTGAAGAGAACCTCAAGCAAGTCAATATGGACGTTCTACCTAAACCAGATGAAGTTCTCGCATTGCATGAAAATGTAGATAATGTGAAACCGTTATAATGTAAAGAAATAGCAGGTTTTTCCTGCTATTTTTGTATTTTCACTTCAAAGGAGTTGTTATGAAATTATACGTTTACGATCACTGCCCATATTGTGTAAGAGCTAGAATGGTGTTTGGATTAAAAGATTTACCCGTAGAGCTAATAATGGTGGCAAATGATGACGAAGCCACGCCTGTTAGCTTAGTAGGCAAAAAAGTTGTGCCAATTTTAGTGAAAGAAGATGATACTGCAATGCCTGAAAGTTTAGATATCGTACGTTATGTTGATACACATTACGGAAATCCGATTATTGCAGAGAGCATTCGCTCTGAAATTGAAGAGTGGGTAAGTAAATTATCAAAAGTTTACAATCATTTATTGCTCCCTCGTTTCGTGAAATTAGACTTAGCTGAATTTGAAAAACAAAGTGCAATTGATTATTTTGTGAAGAAAAAAACAGAAAGTATAGGTGATTTTGCACAAAATTTAGCAGAAACGGACAAATACCTTGCTGCTGTTCAGTCATTAATTAATGAGTTATCCGATCTGATTAAATCAGAAAAAGCATTGAATGGCGAATTATCTCTCGAAGATATTATCGTCTTCCCAATGCTTAGAAATTTAACCTGTGTGAAAGGCATTCAATTCCCGCCAAAAGTGTTAGATTACGTTAATAAAATGGCAGAATTGAGTAAAATTGATTTATATTTTGCAAAAGCAATTTAAAAATAAAGCGTTGGTTTTGAGAAACCAACGCTTTTATGTTTTAGTGTACTTTCTTTTTAGAAAATACTTTTATAAGGGGTAAGATAATTACACAAGCAATAGCACCTACAATGATACCAACCACTAAATCAACCAAAAATGAAAGGTTTGGGTTAATATTCAATGTTTCAACAAAATGATGAATCACTGGCAAATTATGGGTAAAAATACCGCCACCAACTAAAAACATTGCGATAGTACCAATCACAGAAAGCCCTTTCATAAACCAAGGCATTGTAAATAATAAGCCTTTTCCGACCGCTTGTGAGAATGCACTTTTCTTTTGAATCAGCCATAAACCGATATCATCTAATTTTACGATTAATGCCACTAAACCATACACAAATACGGTAATGCCAATACCGATGACAGAAAGCGATAAAATCTTAGTTAATGTGGAAGATTCTTGTAATACGCCTAAAGCAATGATGATAATTTCGGCGGATAAAATAAAATCGGTACGAATAGCCCCTCTGATTTTATCTTTTTCGGACAGTTCTTCTTTAGGATTGTCTTCACCTTTATGGAAGAAGTGATGAAGTAATTTCTCCACCCCCTCAAAGCACAAATAAGCTCCACCAATCATTAATAATGGAATAATTAATTGTGGCAGAAAAAATGATAAGAGTAATGCCAATGGAATTAAGATCACTTTGTTAATAAATGACCCTTTCGCTACTTGCCAAACAATTGGCAGCTCACGCTCCGGAAGTACATTTTTTCCGCTTACTTGATTGGCGTTTAAGGCGAGATCATCGCCAATGACACCGGCGGTCTTCTTCGCTGCCATTTTAGTCATAATAGACACATCATCAAGCACAGCAGCAATATCATCTAATAAAGTAAATAATGACGCAAAAGCCATAATTTTTCCTCGAATAAAATTTATAAAAAAGCCGAACTTTTCAGCTCGGCTCTCATATCTAATATTTGAAATTAGCGACGTAAACCTAAACGTGCGATAGTTTCTGAATATTTAGCAAGATCAGTACGTTTTAAGTAGTCTAATAATTTACGACGGCGTGAAACCATACGTAATAAACCACGACGACCGTGGTGATCTTTTTTATGCTCAGCAAAGTGTGCTTGTAAGTGGTTGATTTGTGCAGTTAATAATGCAATTTGAACTTCAGAAGAACCTGTATCTTTTGCATCACGACCAAATTCAGCAACGATTTTTGCTTTTGCTTCTACGCTTAGAGACATTTTAATTTCCTTTTTGTTAAGGGTTGATAATACATCAATAGCCGATCTCTAACTCAGCTATGACATGAACTGCGGATTTTAAAGAGAAAGCGGTCAAATTTCAATAAAAATTTGCAATTTATTTCAATAAAAATTTGCAATTTATTTCAATAAAAATTTGCAATTTATTTCTAATGTTAGAAAGAGTATAATCTACGGCAATTTTTTAGTTGTTAGGAATTTTTAAATGATTGAATCGATGCACGAGCGGTCAAAAGGACCGGTGTTTAAAATTGTTTTTGCATTAATCACACTTTCATTTGTTATTGGTGGAGTGGGTACAGGCTTTATGATGGCAGATCATTCTGTTGCGAAAGTAAATGGCGAAGAAATTAGCCAACAGCTTTTTAATAATGCAGTTAATCGCCAACAAAATATTTTAAATACCGAGATGGGTAGCCGTTTTTGGGATTTAATGGATAACCCTGAATATGCAAAACAATTTCATCAATCGGTACTTGATAGCTTGATTGATGAAGAATTGTTACGTCAATATGCGAAAGATCTAAAATTAGGAATAAGTGCGGAACAGATCAAATCTGAAATTGTAAATAGCCAAATGTTCCAGCAAGACGGCAAATTTAGTAACGAATTATATCAACAAACCTTACGCCACAATAATTTAAGCCCTGATGCTTATGCGGCAATCGTAAACGAAGGTATGTTGCAATCTCAAATTCAAGAAGGGATTGTAAGTAGTGATTTTACTGTGCCGGCACAGCAAGAAACATTAGCTAAATTATTGTTACAGCAACGTGAAATGCGTGTGGCTGAGTTTTCAATTGCAAAAGAAATGGAAAATCAGACCGCTTCACAAGAAGAATTACAAGCATATTATGATGCGAATAAAGCTAAGTTATTAGCTCCTGAGAAATTAACGGTTGAATATGCAACCCTTTCGCCAAAAGATGTCGAAAGCAAAGTAGAGATTACTGATGAGCAAATTCAAACCTATTATGATCGTAATAAAGGCGGTTATGTGACTAAAGGCGAAGCTCATTTAGCACATATTCAAGTTGCAACGGAAGCAGAAGCTCAAGCCGTTGAGCAAGAGCTGAAAAGTGGGGCAAATTTTGCCGCTGTTGCAAAAGCAAAATCAGCAGATACACTATCAGCGAATAATGGCGGTGATTTAGGTTGGGCAAAAGCAGGTACTTTCCCGAAAGCATTTGAAGATGCAGTAGTGAATTTAGAAGCCGGGCAAGTAAGTAATCCTGTTAAAGTAGATAATGCCTACCACATTATCAAAGTGTTAGAACGTAAGCCTGAGCAAGCGATTGAGTTAGCTCAAGTGAAAGACAATATTGCTCAAACTATTCGTCAAGAATTAGTATTAACCGAATATTCAACTATTGCTCGTGAAATGGCAAACAGAGCGTTTGAAAATAATTCTTCACTGGAAGAAGTAGCAAAAGCGGGTAACGTAAAGGTGCAAAAAACTGAGCAATTTACTCGTGCGAATGTGCCTGCTGCGTTACAGAATGAGAAAGTATTAAAAGCGTTATTTGAAGGCGAGTTACGCCAAAATAAACAAAATTCAGATGCTTTAGATGTTGGTACCGATACAAATCCGCAAACCTTATTTGTGCGTGTAAGTGAATATGAAGCAGAACGACCACAAACATTCGCTGAAGCGAAATCAGCGGTTGAAAACTTTGTGAAAGCAGAGAAAGCGGAGAAGGCGTTATTATTTAAAGCAGAAGAGAGCGTAAAAGCATTAAATGAAGGTAAAACAGCCGATGTGAAATTTAATGCTCCACAAACATTAGTTTATATGCAGTCAGAAGTGGAAAATCCTACCTTAGCTCAAACCGTATTTGCAATGAAGAAAGAGCAAAATAAACCGGCTTACCAAATTGCCCGTAACCAAAAAGGTGATGTTGTGATTGTAGCATTAGATAAAATTGTAGAGGGGGACACTGAACAATTTAAAGCTATTGCCCCACAATTTGAGCAAGCTAACCGATTAATGCTGCGTAATGGGTTATTGAAAGCTCTTCGAGCAAAAGCCTCTATTGACGTGAATGAAGATAACTTTTCGTCAGGTTCATCACACTAATTAAATAATCAAGCAAAAGCACCCGTTTTCACAGTGGGTGCTTTTGGTTTGTATCAGCCCTAATTAACCGATATAATAACGCAGAAATATTGTTTTTGAGAAAGTTCTGTGGATATCGTTGTTAATTTCGCCATCTACCTCCAATTCTTCATTGGGTTGTTTGCTATTGTTAATCCATTTGGTTCTTTACCTATTTTCTTCAGTATGACAGCCCATCAATACGAAGGGGAGAGAAACCGAACTAGTCTTATTACCGCTGTTTCTATTGGTGTGATTTTATTAGTCAGCCTTTACTTTGGAAACCTAATTTTAAATGCCTTTAGTATTTCATTAAGTTCTTTTAGAGTGGCAGGTGGTATTTTGATTGTCAGCATAGCAATGACGATGATTAGTGGTAAGCTCGGCGAACACAAGCAAAATAAAGAAGAGAAAAACGAAGATGTTACCGAATATGAAAATATCGGTGTTGTGCCACTTGCAATGCCAATTATGGCAGGACCGGGAGCAATAGGCTCAACTATTGTGTGGGGAACACGCTATCATACTTGGGAAGACTACCTCGGCTTTAGCATTGCCATCATTATTTTTGCGTTAATATGTTATATTTTATTCCGTTATTCCGCTCCGTTAGTGAAAAAATTAGGCAAGACAGGATCAAATGTGGTTACCCGTATTATGGGGTTAATTCTAATGGCTCTCGGTATTGAAATTATTGTGGCAGGTTTAACAACATTGTTCCCTGCACTTCTTGTTAAATAACTGATTTTTGTGGGGTGTTTATGTTGAAAGTTTTACAAGCGGTTAAAATTGCAAAAAAATTTGCAAAAATGACCGCTTGTGTTTTGCTAATTACCTCTTGTGATAAATTAAATAGCTCTAAACCGGTTTCACAACTACCTGTTGAGAGCCAACCAAGTAGTACGGAACTCAAGCGAGCTATCTATTCTGCGGTTTTCCAGCTTGATCCGCATAAAGTAAAGGTTTCTGTCGATGCTGCACCGCTACGAGATTTATTAGTGGGTTTAATGGCATACAACGCAAAGGGCGATGTTGTGCCGGCCATTGCACAAAATTGGTTTACAGAAGATGAAAAATCGTGGTTATTTATTTTAGACGATAAAGCCACTTGGTCGAATGGTAAAGCGGTTACTGCACAAGATTTTGTGGCAAGCTGGCAACGTTTAATTGATCCTGTAAATCATTCGCCATTGGCAAAATATCTCATCTATATGGGGGTTGAAAATGCTAAAGCGATTGCAGAACACCAAAAACCAGCTTCGGAATTGGGTGTTGCTGCATTAAATGATCATACGCTAGAAATTCGCCTTAGCCAGCCAAATCGTCAACTACCTGAAATGTTGGCACACGTTGCATTGCTACCGACTTATCAAGGCGAAGATCCTAATGCTGTTGGCTTTATCAGTAATGCGGCTTACCAAATCAAACAAATAGCAGAGAAAAGATTGGTGCTGCAAGCACGTTCTGAAAATGTGCCGTTTCAAACCGTCGAGTACAATCTAATTACCACAATTCAAAATTATTCGCCGTTTGATATTGTAGAAAACCCACTGCTAAGTCAGAAAACGAATATCACCAAGTTTCCACGTTTATGCTCATATTATTATGAATTTAACTTTAACGATGAACAGCTTGGTAAGAAAGAAGTTCGTGAGGCATTAAGAGCGATGGTGGCTTCGGCAAATATTGGGGTAGATTACGGTATTCCGAGCCAGTCAGTTATTCCACATAATTTAGTAAAAGATAGGGAAAAACAGTGGCAGCCAATTATTGTCGAGCAACTGTTAATGAAAGCAGGCGTGAGTTTACACGAGCCTTTAAAACTTACCTTGCTGTACGATGATAGTGAGATGAATAGCGATATTGCAAACCAGATTAATCGTACCTTATCGCAATCAGATCTATTTCATATTACACCGAAAGTGGTGGATTGGCAGACGGCTAATCAATTACGTAAGCAGAAAGATTATCAACTAATCCGCTCTGGCTGGTGTGCAGATTACCCTGAGCCGCTTATCTTTTTGCAGAAATTTCATTCATCAAGCCCGGATAATCACTCTGGCTATAAAAATGAGCTTGTTGATGAAAAGTTAAATCAATTACAAACAGAAACGCTAACCCAAGAACAACGCTCACTCTTGATTACAGAGATTAACGAGCAGCTTTATAGTGATGTTGCGGTATTGCCATTATTTCAGTATCAACACCGAGTGGGCATAGTTTCCTCCCTTTTGGGTATTGATTTAAGCAACGATAGCGAAGTAATTTATAGCAAGGATTTAAAACGTATTTCGGAACAAAAGGATTAACCAATGAACCAACTAAACGAACAGCAACTTGTTGAAATTAAAAGTATTTTACAACAATTTGCTCACCCAACATTGCAAAAAGATCTGATTGCCCTTAATGCTTTCAAAAAAGCAGAACTAGGTGGTGGCATTTTACGCATTGAAATTACAATGCCATTTGCGTGGAACACGGCTTTTGCTGCATTAAAAGCAGAAACGGAAGAAAAACTGAAGCAAGCAACTGCTGCAAGCGGTGTAAAATGGGTGTTAAATTACCAAATTGCCACCTTAAAACGTGCAAACAAGCACCCAGCAGTAAATGGGGTAAAAAATATTATTGCCGTCACCTCAGGTAAAGGCGGGGTAGGTAAATCAACCACTTCGGTAAACCTAGCGCTTGCATTACAAGCACAAGGGGCAAAAGTCGGGATTTTAGATGCGGATATTTACGGCCCGTCTATTCCACATATGCTTGGGGCAAAAGACCAACGCCCAACCTCTCCTGATAACAAACATATCACGCCAATTACCGCTCACGGTTTGCAATCAAATTCTATTGGTTATTTAATGGACGAAGACAATGCGACCATTTGGCGTGGGCCGATGGCAAGTAGTGCATTAAGCCAACTGCTAAATGAAACCTGGTGGAATGAATTGGATTACTTGGTTATTGATATGCCACCGGGTACAGGCGATATACAACTTACCCTTTCACAACAAATTCCTGTAACAGGGGCAGTAGTGGTTACCACACCACAAGATATTGCATTATTAGATGCAATCAAAGGCATTTCAATGTTTGAGAAAGTGTCTGTGCCAGTGTTGGGGGTGATTGAAAATATGTCAATGCACATTTGCTCAAACTGCGGACATCACGAGGCAATTTTCGGTACAGGTGGGGCAGATAAAATCGCACAAAAATATGGCACGCAAGTATTAGCACAACTGCCACTACATATTCGCCTGCGTGAAGATTTAGACAGCGGCGTGCCGACGGTTGTCGCAGCCCCAGAACACGAAATCAGCCAAGCCTATTTAGCCTTAGCCGAAAAAGTGGCTGCTGAGCTTTACTGGCAAGGAAGTGTAATTCCATCTGAAATTATGATCCGTGAAGTGAAGTAATTAATCATCTTTTTATTTGGGATTTGATGGCGCAAGCGTCCACGCTTGTGCCATTAACTTAACTCTAAAAGCACAAGCGTGGACGCTTACGCTATCATTTGGTTATTTTAGCGAGAATATCCCCTCAAAACCGCCTGCCAATGTTCCTCATTAAACAGGATATTCAACCGACTTTGTTCTTTTTTAAACGAACGTAGCAGCCTATCTAAATTACTTTGTTTCCAGCTTTCGCCTTGTTCAATGCCGCATTTGTCAAAATCAATCAGCCAAAATTTACCGTCATTGCCTAATAAAATATTATGAATATTCAAATCAGAATGATGAACTTGATGATTATGCAAACGGCGAATTAATGCTCCGATTTGCTCATATTGTTCATTTGATAAAGGTTGAGATTGCAAAATCTTGCTTAAATCCTGCGTATTCTCTAATTTTTCCAGCAAAATATCAGCACGATAGCAACACAACGATTTTTCTACTTTAATCGCAACAGGACGAGGCACAGGTAGTCCCCACGCCAACATTTGCTGTAACAAGAAAAATTCTTTATAGGCTCTTGTGTTTTCAAAACGGGTAAAAACATAGCTATCTTTAACGAATTTGCCAAACAAACCACCTCGATAATAATGGCGTAGCACCACATTAATGCCGAGTTCTGGCACTGTATTTAAAAACCACGTCGTACCTCGCCCTTTAGAGAAGCCTAGTAAGCGGTCAGAATTTTCAAATATTTTGCAATTTAGTAAAGATTGCACAAATTCTGCCTGCTCCTCAGGAATGAGATCGGCATTAAAAAGATACTGAATATTTCGCATAGTTTAAAGAATAGTGATGGCTGAAATAGTCCATTTTAGAGCTATTTTTTTTGATGTCAATTTGTTAGAATCTTTCGCTTGTATTTGAGAGGAAAACCAATGACAACGATCTCGCCCGAATTAAATAGTGTAGAAAATCAACTTTCGCCTGAAGCCCAAAAAGTTCGCCAAGCCTTATTGGCAAAAGGCATTGAAACGCCAACAGTCGCTCATAAAAAAGATAAAGACAGCCGCCGTGCGGAAATTCAACAGCATATGCAAGCCGTAATGGAGTTGCTCGGCTTAGATTTAACCGATGACAGCTTAGAAGAAACACCGCATCGCTTAGCTAAAATGTATGTGGACGAGATTTTTAGCGGCTTAGATTATGCGACTTTCCCGAAAATTACCAATATTGAAAACCGAATGAAAGTCAGCGAGATGGTGTTAGTTGATGATATTACCCTTACTTCAACGTGTGAACATCATTTTGTAACCATTGATGGCAAAGTGGCAGTGGCATATTACCCCAAAAAATGGGTGATTGGGCTCTCAAAAATTAATCGTGTTGTACAGTTTTTTGCACAACGACCACAGGTGCAAGAGCGTTTTACTGAGCAGATTTTAACGGCATTTCAAACGATTTTAGAAACCGATGATGTTGCCGTTTATGTAAAAGCAACGCACTTTTGCGTAAAATGTCGTGGGGTCAAAGATACCAACAGCTATACGGTTACCTCAGCCTTCGGTGGTGTATTCTTAGAAGATAGAGAAACCCGCAAAGAGTTTTTAGGCTTATTAAATAAGTAATTGCTAGGGCGAAAAATCTTTCGCCCTCTTTTTTAGGATTAAAAATGAAAATCGCATTAGGCATTGAGTATGACGGCAGCCGCTATTTTGGTTGGCAGAAGCAAGAATCAGTTGAAAGCGTACAGCAAAAATTAGAACAAGCCCTTTCTGTTGTTGCCAATTCGCCTGTGGAGGTGTTCTGTGCTGGCAGAACCGATGCTGGCGTGCACGGCACAGGGCAAGTGGTACATTTTGAAACGAACGCTAATCGACCTCTGCAAAGCTGGTGCTTCGGCACTAACGCTCATTTGCCCGAGGATATTGCGGTGAAATGGGCGGTGGAAGTGAGTGAGGATTTTCACGCTCGCTTTAGTGCAACAGCTCGCCGCTATCGTTATATTATTTTTAACAGCAAACTGCGTTCAGCCATTTTGCCAAAAGGCGTTACCCATTTTCATTTCCCACTTGATGAACAGAAAATGCACCAAGCTGGGCAATATTTGCTTGGCGAGAATGATTTCTCCTCTTTCCGTGCGGCAAAATGCCAATCAAACACACCGTGGCGGAATATCCACCATTTAAATGTTTCTCGACAAGGCAATTATGTGATTGTGGATATCCAAGCGAATGCGTTTGTGCATCATATGGTGAGAAACATTGTCGGCACCTTGCTTGAAATTGGGCAGGGCAGACAGCCTGTAGAATGGGCAAAGTGGGTGTTAGAACAACGCAATCGAGAAATCGCAGCACCCACAGCGAAAGCAGAAGGCTTGTATTTAGTCGAAGTGCATTATCCAGAACATTTTGGTATTCCGAAAACGGCGTTAGGGCCGTTGTTTTTAGCGGATTAATTAAGACAAGCGGTTGAATTTGTAAATTTTTTTGCAAATCCAACCGCTTGAATTATTTCAACAGTCTTTGGCTATTTAGCACCACTGTAATGGAGGACAATGTCATCGCAATAGCAGCAATCATTGGATTGAGCAGCCAACCAGTAAAAGGATATAACACACCTGCTGCCACAGGAATCGCAACCACATTGTAGATGAATGCACCTAGCAGGCTCTGTTTCATATTTTTTAGCACTCGTTTTGAGAAGGGTAAAATTTGGCTTACAGGTGCTAATCCGCTTTTCATCAGAGAAAGATCGGCAGTTTCTACCGCAATATCTGATCCATTATGCATTGCAATTCCCACATTCGCTTGAGCAAGGGCTGGGGCATCATTAATGCCATCGCCAATCATCGCCACTTTTTTTCCTTCTGCTTGCAACGCTCGAATTTTCTCCGCTTTTTGTTCGGGTAAGACTTCAGCAATCACGCCATTTAAGCCCAGCTCTTTGGCAAAATAATCAGCGGTTTCTTGGCGATCGCCTGTAAGCATTAGGCATTGATAACCTTCAGCTTGGAACCGTTGAATTGTTTCTTTCGCTTCAGGACGAAGTTGGTCTTGCACTGAAATTCTGCCAATTATTTCATCATTAACTGCAATATAGATAAGTGTGGCAGTACAAGCGGTTGTTTTTTCCGAAAAATTTACAAATGAGGCATTGCCGATTTTAACTCTATCTTCTCCCACTTTACCCCGAATGCCCAATCCTTTCTCCACTTGAATTTCATTGACATCAAGAGAGGGATAATTTTCCGCAAATTTTACAATCGCTTTCGCAATGGGGTGAGAGGCGTGCTGCTCTAAACTTTTGGCAAGAGTAATTAAATCATTTCTATCAAAATTATTGAAGGTAATAACTTCCGTAACCTCCATTTGCCCTGTGGTGAGCGTGCCTGTTTTATCGAAAACTAGAGTATCAATTTCACTCCCTGCTTGTAAGGCTTGAATATTTCTCACTAATACACCGAATTCAGCCGCACGAGCTACCCCTGCAATGGTTGAAAGTGGAATGGCTAACCCTAAGGCACAAGGGCAAGCAATAATCAGCACGGTGGTAAAAATGGAAAGTGCAAAGGCGAAATCTTTCCCGACAAGAAGCCAAATTAAAGCAGCAAATAATGCAATAGAAATAACTACAGGCACAAATACAGCGGCGACTTTATCAACAAATTGAGCAAGTGGTGGTTTGCTACTTTGGGCATGGCGAACGGCATGAATCACACGAGCTAAAGCAGTTTGAGAACCAACTTGCTCGGCAATATAAACCCCTGAACCATCTTGCACCAGCGTGCCAGCTCGGACTTTATCGCCTACTTTTTTCTCAATCGGCAAGGCTTCGCCTGTCAGCATTGATTCATCAACCCAAATTGAGCCACTTTCTAAAATGCCATCAACCGCTAGGCGATCACCCGTTAAGGCTTGCACTCGCATTTCAGGTTTAATGCCTTTGGCTGGAATAGTTTTTGCAATATTTTCTTCAAAAATGACCGCTTGTTTCGGGGCGAGATCGAGCAGTTTTTCCAATGCAAGGGAAGAGCGTTGCTTGGCTTTAAGTTCAAGGTATTTGCCTAAATTGATAAAGCCGATAATCATCACACTCGCTTCAAAATAGACGTGAGCATTTGGCTGTGGGAACAGCGTAAGCCAAAATGAATAAAGCCAAGCCGTGCCTGTACTTATGGCGACTAACACGTCCATATTGGCAGATTTATTTTTAAGGGCGTTATAAGCCCCCGAAAAAAATTCTCTGCCCGAAAAATACATTGTAGCAAGCGTGATGAGAGACCAAACAAGCCAAAGCGAGCGATTGTTTTCGGTAATCTGCATACCCTTATAAAAGCCAAACACCATCAACGCAAAGCCTGCAACAAGAGCCACGATAAATTGTGTACGCTTATGGCTTAGCACACGTTTAGTTTGAGCTTGCAGCTTGGCTCTACGCTCTTCCTCGCTTTCTAATATCTCTGCCACAAAACCAATTTTAGTAACAGCGGTAATTAATGCTTCTGAATTAGCATTTCCTTGCACAAAAGCGGTTTGATCAGCAAGATTAACAGAGGCAAAACTGACGTTTTCTACTTTAAGCAATGCTTTCTCAACTCGGCGAACACAAGCAGCACAGTGCATTCCATCAATTAAAAGCTGTTGTTCGGTCATTATGCTAATTTCGCTCCAAAACCAATATCTTCAACTGTTGCAATTAAATCTTCAGCCAAAACTTCGCCTTCAATTACCGCTGTTTGATTTTCTAAGGTTACGATAGCTTGCGTTACTCCCGAAACGCCATTTAAAGCCTTTTCGACACTTTTCACGCAGTTACCACAATGCAATCCGTCTAATTGTAATTTGATTGCCATTATTTTCTCCTATGTTGAGTGGTTATTCGAGGATATAATAAGGTTTAACCTTAGGTTAAAGTCAAGAGGGAATATGAACATTAGCCAAGCCGCCGAAAAAACAGGGCTATCTACCAAACAAATTCGAGACTATGAGAAAGCAGGACTGCTCCCGGTTCCAGCTCGCACACAATCGGGTTATCGTTTTTATAATGAAGCGGATTTAGATCGATTGTTTTTTATTGGTAATGCAAGAAAAGTCGGCTTTTCACTTGTGCAAATTGCCGAATTATTGAAACTAAACGACAACCCAAACCGCACCAGTAGAGAGGTAAAAAAGCTTACCGAGCAACATATTGCAGAGCTGGAACAAAAAATAAATGACTTAAACGAAATGCTTAAATTACTCAGAAGCTGGAGCCGCACTTGCTGTGGCAACAACAGCCCTGAGTGTTCAATTTTGAATGGGTTGAGGGATCATTAAGCTAAAAATGCAGTAAAATAGAATGACTTTAGTCTATAGGTAAAAATTATGACAAATAACCAAAAAAAAGCCTTATTTTCATCCACCAGAATGCACTCTGAATTGGTTTACAATATGACTAAATTAGAGGGAAATCCTTACACTTATAGTGAGGTTAAAACTCTCTTAGATGGTATTACTGTTGGCGGAAGGAAATTATCTGATCAAGAACAAGTATTACGAGTTTCAAAGGCTTGGGAAGAGCTCCGTTCACAAATCAAACAAGGTACTTTTACGCTAACTAAAGCGAATTTTATTCATTTTAATCAAATTGTGGCTGAAAATGAGGCATTAATTGTTGGATGTTTTAGAACGGGGCAAGTTTATATTGCAGGTGTTGAAAAATATATCCCCCCTAAAGCAGAAGAATTAGATACTGTTTTTGAGCAAATGATGAAAGTATTTCAGCAACTAGAGGCTGATGTTCATACCAAAGCGTTTTGGCTATTTTTACAATGTGCTAGACATCAATTTTTTTACGATGGTAATAAACGCACAGCTCAATTAATGATGAATGGTTTTCTCTTAAGTCACGGTTTGCCTGTAGTAAGTATTCCAGCACGATTAAAACGTAGTTACGACAGTAAAATGACACGCTTTTACGACACCAATAAAATGCAGCCTATGATGAAATTTCTGCAAAAATTGGCGGATATGAGGAGGTATGAGTAATGTTACTAGCTGTATTTATCAACTTTAAAAATAAGTTGAAATAGAAATTCCAAATGCTAATATTTTTGATACATTATATATTTTAAGAGGTTATTATGACAATCAATCAATCAATCAATCAATCAATCAATCAATCAATCAATCAA
>NZ_JBGTYY010000011.1:0-7836 GCF_041807705.1 Mannheimia kashgarensis | reverse complement strand
TCAATCAATCAATCAATCAATCAATCAATCAATCAATCAATCAATCAATCAATCAATCAATCAATCAATCAATCAATCAATCAATCAATCAATCAATCAATCAATCAATCAATCAATCAATCAATTTAATTGATTTGAATAGTAATTTTCATAGTTGGAAAGCTGGAATTGCATTAGCAGTACATACAACTAATAGTACGATTGATTCATCGGGGCATTTCCATAATACTTATTCAAAAATTGGAGATTCCCTCCATAAATTAAAATATAAATCAGATTACTCACAATTAGATTTCCTTGCTAATGCATTCTGCTCCGCTATAAATATTTGGTGGGCAACCAAAAATCGAAATATAGATGTTATTATCCCAGCACCATTTTCAAAGTTAAGAGAAATTCAACCTGTTTATGAATTAGCTAAATTAGTTAGTAAGAAAATAGGTACTCCTGTAGACTTGGATTTTATTCGCAAAATTAAAGAAACAGAGCAACTAAAAAGTATTCAAGATCTAGAAGAAAGAAGAAGTATATTAAAAGGGGCATTTTCTATCCGAGATTCTCAGATATATAGAAGTAAAAATATCCTAATACTTGATGATCTTTTTAGATCAGGTGGTACATTAAATGAAATATCGGAATTGCTTTATAGAGAAGCTGCTGTAAAAGATGTATATATTATGACATTAACTAAAACGAGAGTTAATAAATGATGGAAAAAGTATTTATATCTGGGTCGATTAGTATTAAAGACTTACCACCAAAGGTTGAGAAGCGTTTAGATAATATGGTAAATAAATTCCATATATTAGTAGGAGATGCAGAAGGTGTTGATAGTGCAGTTCAGAATTATTTTTCAAACAAAGGTTATTATAATTTAACAGTTTATTCTATTACAGAAAAAGCAAGGCATAAAAAATCAGATAAGTTTTCTTTAAAGACGATAGATGTAGAAATAGCTTCTTCTAGTGAGAGAGAAAAACAAAGAGAAAAAGATAAAGCAATGACTTTTGATAGTAATTATTGCTTTATTATTTGGGATCAAAAAAGTTTAGGCAGTTTCTATAATATTATAAGAGCGTTAGAGCAGAATAAGCCCGTACTAGTATATTCTACTCGTAGTGGTGATTTTATTGAAAAGCATAAAGTAACCATACCAGAAATTTCTTATATGTACTACGATTTGAATGGCTATTCTGGTCAAGAAATAATTGAAATATTAGGAAGTGATATTACTTTTAAAAATACTAGGGAGATGAATAAATATTTACGAGAACATAAAATTCTTGAAAAAAAACAAGATATTGAGGTTCCTGGCAAGGGATATGAAGAGCTGTTTATAAATAATAGTTACAAAGGGAAATCTTCAGGGCTTAAGTATAGTATGAAATTTACAGAATGGATTGTTGAGAAACTTAAACAAGAAAATAAAGCACAAGATGGATTTGATTTTGGACAATAACTATGATTTATTGCCCTACAAACGGTCATTTTTCCACAAATTTTTGCAAAATAGGCTAAATTTTCTTAAAATTCAGCCTTATTTTATTTTGTAGCCTAAGAGAAAAAATAATGTCAGAAAAACGCTATGGGGCGGATGAAATTACCGTTCTGAAAGATCTTGAACCTGTGCAGCTTCGTCCGGGAATGTACACCGATACCACACGCCCAAACCATTTAGGGCAGGAGGTAATTGATAATAGTGTGGACGAGGCGTTGTCGGGCTATGCAGATAAAATTGATGTTATTCTTCACACCGATAATTCATTAGAAGTGGTGGATAACGGGCGAGGAATGCCTGTGGATATTCACTCAACGGAGAAAATTTCAGGCATTGAGCTTATCTTAACGAAACTGCACGCTGGCGGTAAATTCTCGAATAAAAACTATACGTTCTCGGGCGGTTTGCACGGGGTAGGGATTTCAGTGGTAAACGCTCTCTCTGAGCGTGTTGAAATTCAGATTAAACGTGGAGGTGAGATTTATTCTATTGCTTTTGCTAATGGTGTAAAAGTCGAAGAGCTAACGGTTATCGGCACTTGCCCGAAAAAACAGACAGGCACAACTGTTCGTTTTTATCCAAATCCGAAATATTTTGATAGCCCACGTTTTTCAGTCAGCCGTTTACGCCACTTATTGCGTGCAAAAGCGGTACTTTGCCCGAAATTAACTATCAACTTCATTGATAAAATCAACAATACCGAAGAAACTTGGTACTACGAAGATGGTTTATCTGATTATTTAACCGAAGCCTTAAATGGCTATGAAACCGTGCCAAATCCACCATTTATTGGTGATGTAACCGCTGAAACGGAAGCGGTAAGTTGGGCTTTAACGTGGTTGCCTGAAGGCGGCGAGTTAGTAGCGGAAAGCTATGTAAACTTAATCCCAACCGCACAAGGTGGTACGCACGTTAATGGCTTGCGTAACGGTTTATTAAAAGCGATGGTAGAGTTCTGCGAAATTCATAATTTATTGCCGAAAGGCATTAAATTAACTGCTGATGATGTCTGGAATCGCTGTGCTTATGTGCTTTCGCTCAAAATTCAAGAGCCACAATTTGCAGGGCAGACGAAAGAGCGTTTATCTTCTCGCCAAGCCTCAAGCTATGTAGATAATACATTAAAAGATGCCTTTAGTTTATGGTTAAACCAAAACGTGCAAACGGGTAAACTGATTGCGGAAATGGCGATTAGTTCTGCTCAAAGTCGTATGCGTGCGGCGAAAAAAGTGGTGCGTAAAAAATTAGTCAGCGGACCAGCCTTACCAGGTAAATTAGCAGATTGTACCGCTCAAGATTTAAGCCGTACTGAGCTGTTTTTAGTGGAAGGGGATTCTGCTGGCGGTTCAGCAAAACAGGCTCGTGATAAAGAGTATCAAGCTATTCTCCCTCTGCGTGGTAAAATTTTAAACACTTGGGAGGTTTCATCAGACCAAGTATTGGCTTCGCAAGAAGTTCACGATATTGCGATTGCATTGGGTATTGATCCTGATAGTGATAATTTAGAAGAGTTACGTTACGGTAAGGTCTGTATTCTTGCCGATGCGGATTCTGACGGTTTACACATTGCTACATTACTTTGTGCCTTGTTCCTTCGCCATTTCCCGCAATTAGTAAAAAACGGACACGTTTATGTGGCAATGCCACCGCTTTATCGTATCGATATCGGTAAAGATGAGGTGCATTATGCCTTAGATGAGGCAGAAAAAGAGGCGATTTTGGCTCGCCTTGCCAAGAAAAAAGGCAAGCCGAATGTACAACGTTTTAAAGGCTTAGGCGAAATGAACCCAAGCCAGTTGCGTGAAACCACGATGGATCCAAGCACTCGCCGTTTAGTGCAATTAACCTTTGATGAAAGCGTTGATGTGGAAGAAGGCGAAATTAGCACCTTTGAAATTATGGATATGCTACTCGGTAAAAAACGAGCGGAAGATCGCAAGCAATGGTTGCAAAATCGAGGCGATGAAGCGGATTTAGCAGTGTAATAAGCGGTTGGATTTTTGTAATAATTTGCAAAATAAATGTAGGGGCAGGTCCTGTGCCCGCCCGAGAATATTTACGGACAGGTACAGGACCTGCCCCTACGAATAAAACAAAACAGGCACCATTAAATGATGCCTGTTTCTTTTTATGCTTTCTTTTTCTTCAATTTATCCCACACTTTATCTTCTTGCCCTCGCCATAAACGCTGAATGTTGTCGTGATGGCGGTAAACCAATAAACAGCAAACTAAGGCAACCGGGAAAGTAAATTGTGGCTCAAACCACCAAATATAAAACGGCACTATTAGAGCAGTCAGTACGGCACTTAAAGACGAATAGCCCGAAATCAAAAACACCAAAAGCCAAGTGCCAATCGCCCCGCCGGCTACCACAAAACTTAATGCAGAAATTGCCCCAAATGCGGTAGCAACACCTTTTCCACCTTTAAATTGAAAGAAAACAGGGAAGATATGCCCCAAACACACCGCTAATGCGATAAAGCCTAATTCGGAAGGCGATAAGCCAAAATAAATTCCCATCGCAACAGGCAATGTGCCTTTTAAAATATCGAATAGCAACACCCCCAATGCAGCACTTTTTCCGCCAATGCGTAGCACATTGGTTGCCCCAGCGTTGTGTGAGCCAACTTCTCGTGGGTCTGGCAAGCCGGCAAGTTTGCAGAAAATCACTGCACTTGAAATTGAGCCTAGCAAATAGGCAATCAAGATCAATAAATAGGGAATTAAAGTCATAAATTTTCCTGATTAAATTTATCTTGTGCTATATTTTACAGAAATTCGCAAAATAAAACAGGACGAAACAATGAGCGATAAAGTTTTTATTCGAGAGCTGACCACTTTCGCTTCTATCGGGGCTTACGATTGGGAGCATACCATCAAACAACGTTTGGTATTTAATATTGATATGGAGTGGGATTTCGCCAAAGCTGCTGAAACTGACGATGTGCAGTATTGCCTAAATTATGCGGAAGTGTCGGAAAAAGTCATTCATTTTGTTGAGTCGCAACCTTTCAAATTAGTGGAAACCGTTGCTCATCAACTGGCTGAATTATTGCAAAAAGAGTATCAACTTACTTGGATTCGCATTGAGCTGCATAAACCAAAGGCGGTAGCTCAAGCAAGTAGTGTGGGGGTGATTGTGGAGCGAGGTCATCAATGACTTCATCATCACTGAAATTCGGCTATTTCAGTTTAATTATCGCAACCCTTTTTTGGGGTGGAAATTTTGTATTAGGCAAAGTGTTAAGTGGCTCAATTCAGCCCATCACTTTAACTTATTTACGCTGGCTTCCTGCATTTTTAATTTTAGCGTTGATCTTTTTTCGTCCAACACTAGGGGCGATACCTTTATTAAAATCTCGTTTAGGTGTGATGTGGGTGTTAGGGTTACTTGGCGTTATTTTATTTCCGGCTACTTTATACGAAGGCTTAAAAACCACAACCGCACTTAATGCCAGCCTCTATTTAGCCATTTCGCCCGTGTTGGTACTGTTTTTAAATCGACTTGCTTTCAAAGAGAAAATCAGCTCAATTATTTTAACGGGGGCAATCATTAGCTTGTTCGGCGTAGTTTGGCTTTTAATGCAAGGGGAGCTTTCTCGCTTATTTAGCCTTTCAATTAATAAAGGCGATTTATGGGCCATAGCTTCTACGGTAAGTTGGGCGGTTTATTGCTGTGTGATTCGATTACGTCCGCAAGGCATAAGTAATACGGTGTTTCTTACCGTGTTGGTTGGTTTAGCGGTTATTACTCTAACGCCTTTCTTTATTTATGAGTATGTAACAGAATCTGCAAAAAATTTAGCAAATTTGACCGCTTTACAATGGAATGGTATAGGCTATTTAGTTATCGGGCCGTCTATTCTCTCTTATGCTTTTTGGAATTTTGGCATTGCGATAGTTGGTTCAGCCAAAGGGACAGTAATGACAAACTTTACGCCACTATTTGCCGCTATTTTTAGCATTACTTTATTAAATGAAGTGGTGCATACTTACCATATTATTAGTGCTGTACTGATTACGGCAGGCATACTGATTTGTAGCTATAAAAAACATTAACCGGAGGTTGTAATATGTTTCGTACAGAAATTTCAGAACGTTTTGAACAATTAATGGCGGAGAAAAAGTGTGAAATCACAAAAACCGTGATTGAACAACTTATCAAGCAAGATTTTCACGGGCAGTTATCTTATGAGGTTGTTGATGAACTGTGCGGACAATTCAAACGTTCTCGCATTGAATTAGCTCTATTTTGCATTTCAATTGCCGCTTGCTATGCGGTTACGCCCGTTTCTCATTTTAATGTAGGGGCGGTTGCAATTGGAAAACGAGGGGATTTCTATTTCGGAGCGAACCAAGAGTTTTCTGGAGAAAGTATGCAACAATCGGTTCACGCTGAGCAGAGTGCGATTTCTCACGCTTGGCTTGCAGGCGAAACCTTAATTACTGATGTAGTGGTTAATTACACCCCTTGCGGACATTGCCGTCAATTTATGAATGAACTTAATGGAGCAGAAAATCTAAAAGTCCATTTACCACATAGCCAAGACAATTTATTACATAGCTACTTGCCAGATAGTTTCGGGCCAAAAGATTTAGGCATTGAAAAAGTCTTGTTTGACAACCAGCCGCAGCAGTTTGAGGTTACAGGCGATAAATTACAACAAGCCGCTATTGTTGCCGCAAATACCTCTTACGCCCCTTATAGCAAAGCCTTTAGCGGAATCGCATTGCAAGTGGGCGAGCGTATTATTTTTGGAAAATATGCCGAAAATGCGGCGTTCAATCCAACTTTTTTACCATTACAAAGTGCGTTGAATTATCGGCTATTTTTAGGATTAGCCGATGTGCCTATTGAGCGAATGGTATTAGCCGAAGCAGAAGGAGCATTGAGTAGTAGAGCGATGACAAAAGCCCTAGCGAAATCCTTATTAGACTTAGATGTTGAATATGTTCCATTGCAAGCGGTCTGATTTTGAGAAAATTTTGCAATTATAATGACACTTTCGAAAGCGGGCAGAAATACTCGCTTTTTTATTCTCAATCTTTTTGACTTAACTCATATTTTTATTCGCTTTTATCGCAGAGCATTCTAATTTAGTTAAGATACAACCATTTAGGTATTACTAGAGTTTTTAAGGACATTCAATGGAGAATAATGCACTTATTTTAGAACAAAAGAAAAAAAATCGCCGAGATATAGCAATTTTTTTAGCGGATGTTGTTTTGTTCTTTACCTTACTCAAGGTCCTGCCTTTTGAGCCTGAGCCAACTAAAGGATTAGCTATTTTAGCTTTCGTGGCTATTTTATGGCTCACGGAAGCAGTTCACGTTACTATTACTGCTCTTTTTGTGCCTGTGTTAGCAATTGCATTAGGGGTAGTTACTTCAAAAGAAGCATTAAGTGCCTTTGCTGATCCAACCATTTTTTTATTCTTTGGTAGTTTTGCATTGGCTGCAGCATTGCATATCCAAAAAATTGATAAAATGATTGCGAATAAAATTATGGCGCTGGCAAAGGGGAAACTATTTATTGCGGTACTCTATTTATTTGCCGTGACTGCTTATTTATCAATGTGGATGAGTAATACTGCAACTGCAGCAATGATGTTACCCCTTGCATTAGGTATTCTTAGTAAAATGGACAGAGAATCGGAACGTAATACTTATACTTTCGTCTTACTTGGGATTGCGTATAGTGCAAGTATCGGCGGAATGGGGACGTTAGTCGGGAGCCCACCAAATGCGATTGCTGCCTCTCAGTTACACCTTACATTTTCTGATTGGTACCGGTTATGTTGATTATTTTACCCTTGGTAATTTTTATTTTATATCTCACTTTCAAGCCTAGATTTAACCAAGATTTTGAGTTTGGGTTTGAACAAATTAACTTTAATAGACAACGCATTATTACGCTGGGTATTTTTATTTTCATTGCGTGCTGCTGGATGCTAAGTAGTGTAATTAATCCTCTTATCTCAAGTTTTTTAGGCTTAAAAGCTAATATTGGCAACTTTGATAGTATTATCGCACTCGTTGCTTCCTTGTTACTCTGTGTCACAAAAGTGGTAAGTTGGCAACAAATTCAAGAAAATACAGAATGGGGAATACTATTTCTCTTTGGTGGAGGACTAACACTTAAGTGTCGTACTTAGTCATACAGGGGCGAGCCGAATTATGGCGGAAGGCATTATTTCTTTAATTGAAGGCAAACATTATTTTAGGGGCTGTCCTAGATAACTAACCTAAACCCCCTTTAACCAATTGTTTTAAAAGGAATATTTGAGATTTTAAGTCACTGTGATTAAAACGCCATTCGCATTCTTTCAAATATAGC